>CAXTFP010000230.1:0-5622 GCA_964243135.1 uncultured Lichenihabitans sp. | reverse complement strand
GGTCCGCGCCGCCCGGGGGACGGGCCGGATCGGCCGCGCCGGGTTCGGGGAGGCGGCTCGGCATCGCGACCGCCCCGGCCCCCGATCCCCGGCCGACCTGCAGGATGTCGCCGGGCCGGACGGGCGCGTCGAGGCTCGCCCGGAAGGTTTCGATCCGCCCCTTGGAGTATCGCGAGATCCGAACGTCCTGCGGCTGTCCCTCGTCGGCCGTCGCGAAGGGCAGGCGCTCCTCGCGCAGGCGGAACTCGTCGCGGGCCAGCGGCAGGCTGATCCCCGTCTGTTCGACGAGCAGCGTGACGGCCTGAAGCTCCGTCGTCAGCCGATTGTGGTAGGTCGTGCCGAGCTCCTCAAGCCTCAGCTTGACCTCGGCCAGCGCCGACTTCGACCGCGTCAGCTCGCCCAGGACGCGCGACAGGTTCGACTGCACCTTGGACCTTTCGCGCTGCAGATCCTGAACCGGCCCCTTGCGCGTGATGCCCTTGGAAAGGAGCCCGCCGAGATCCGCCAGTTGGAGGTCTATGATGTCGACCTGCTGCTTCTCCAGGTCGACCTGATCGGCGAAGGACTGGATGTCGCCCTGGATGGTGCGGGTCTGCTGGGTGAGGAGCGCGGTCTGGCTCGCGAAGGCGGTGCGGTCGGCGTCGAAGGTCCGCTGCTCGTCGGCGACGAAACGCTTCAGCAGCTCGACGTTCCGCGGGTCCGGGTCGGACACCTCGAAGCTCGCGGCGTCCTTCAACTGCGCTTCGAGCCGGGCCTTGCGGGCACGCTGGGACAATTCGGTGAGCTTCAGAGTGCGGACCCGCTCCTCGGCGCGGATCAGGTCGAGGCGCTGGGCCGCCTCCTCGCCGGTCACGCGGACGCTGCCCCCCGCCAGGGCCAGGGCGGTCTCGACCGTCATGCCGTCCACGAAGGTGTAGCGCCCGGCGCCGCGGACCGCGCCCACGACCGTCACGGGCCGCAGCTCCGACAGCCGGACGTTGACGACGGGGTTCTGCAAGTATCCGTTGCCGAGCCGGCTCGTGAGGTCGGCCTGCAGCTCCTTGGGCGTGAAGCTCGACACGTCGATGGCCCCGAGCAGCGGCAGGTTCACCTCGCCGCTGGGTTCGACCAGGTAGTTGCCGGACACGTCAGGCAGGTCGAAGACCGTGATGCCGACCCGGTCGCCGGGGGACAGATCGTAGGGATCTTCGGCCATCGCTGGCGTGGCCGCGAGACCCGCCCCGAGCCAGCCCGCCATCAGCAGGGCCCGCACGGACGCGGGAGCTGCGCCGCGCCCGATTCGTCGCCCGCGAAGGCCGGCCCATTCCCGAGCAGCCGCGTCCGCGAGGGGCCGCCCCCGCGACGAGGGGACGATGGACGGGTCGCGCTCCGACAGCGGGAGCCCCTTTCCGGATCTCGCTCGGCTCATGGATGCGGGCCCCCGTGTTGGCTGACGGACAGACCCGAACTCTATAGTCCGCCGTTTCGCGACCGCGATGGCAATTCCGTCGTCCGCTCGGAATCTGTTGGGGTACTACTTCCGAAGCCTCCGCGACGACTTCGTCACGACTTCGAAGCAGGCGTCGACGACTGTTTCGATTCGGTCCTGTCCGCTCGGGACACTGACACGGCGACGTTAGACGGGGTTCCGACGCGTGAAAGCGTCGGCGTCCGAGGGATCCGGCACGGCTCGCGGTTCGCGGTGGATCAGCGGGAGGTATCCGTCGCGATTGCCCGCGCCCCGGCCGAAAGTGGGTTGCAATGCGACGTCGACGCGTCGCCGGCTCTTCCCACCGGGCCCGAAATGTGTTTCACATTTGCTAATCGTTATCGTCCGATGCGGGACCTCGCCGCCCGGACGCACCGGGCGCCGCGCCGCGCGGCGGCTGGTTCATCCCCCTCCGGCCCGGATGACGGGTCTCCCTTCCCTCCGCCTCGACGGGATTACCTCGAAAGGGGTGCCACCTTTGAGTGTCTTGCTGCCATCGTAAGTTCTGGGAAACCATCGTCCGGCGGTGATCGAGGCTGATCGGGGGTGGGAGCGATGTCGAGCGTTCTTGTGACGGGGGGAGCGGGATTCATCGGCGCCAATCTGTGCGAGACACTGCTCCTGGCCGGCCGGACTGTGACTTGCTTCGACAATTTCTCGACGTCGAGCCGAAGCAACGTCGCGCATCTCGAAGGGCATCCGAACTTCCGCGTCATCAACGGCGACGTCCGCTCGGCGATCCGGCTCGACGCCGACGCGATCTACAACCTGGCCTGCCCGGCCTCGCCGCCCAAGTATCAGGCCGACCCCGTCTACACGACGGAAACCTGCGTGCTCGGCGCCATCAACGTCCTCGAACTCGCGCGGCGGACGGGGGCCCGCGTCCTCCAGGCCTCGACCAGTGAGGTCTACGGCGAGCCCCTCTGCTCGCCGCAGCCCGAGGGCTACAGGGGCAACGTCAACGCGTGGGGCCCGCGCGCCTGCTACGACGAGGGCAAGCGCTGCGCCGAGGCGCTGTTCTACGACTACCGGGCGAGATACGGCGTCGACGTGCGGGTCGCCCGCATCTTCAACACCTACGGCCCGCGCATGGACCCGGGCGACGGCCGCGTGGTGTCGAACCTCATCGTCCAGGCCCTGACCGGCCGCCCGCTCACCATCTACGGCGACGGCAGCCAGACGAGGTCGCTGTGCTACGTCGACGACCTCCTGCGCGGCTTCGAGGCGCTGATGTCGGGCCCGGCGCTCCCCGGCCCGGTCAACCTCGGCAACCCGCACGAGCTCACCATCCTGGACATCGCCGGACGCGTGGCCGCCCTCGTCGGCCGCCCGGTCGCCCTCCGCCATGAGCCGCTGCCCCAGGACGACCCGAGCCGGCGCTGCCCCGACATCGCCCTGGCGCGCGCGCTGGGATGGGAGCCGCGGGTGCCGGTGGATGACGGGCTGCGCAGGACGATCGCGTATTTCGCCGACCGGCTCGGCGCCGAAAGCTGGGCCGGCGGATGCCTCGCGGAGGCCGCGGAATGAGGCCCATGGCTCCCCCTTTCGGCAGGGCAGGGACCGCGCCGAAGCCGGCCGCGCGTTTCGACGTCATGGGCGTCCCGGTCAGCGCCATCGACCTCGACGAGGCCGAGGCGACGATCGAGCGGTGGATCGACGGCCACGAGCGCCGCTACGTCTGCATCACCGGCGTCCACGGCGTGGTCGAGAGCCGCACCGACCCCGAGCTGCGCCGCAGCTTCCGGCAGGCCGGCCTCGTGACGCCGGACGGAATGCCGCTGGTGTGGATCGCCTGGCTCCGCGGCCTCGCGCATGTCCGCCGCGTCTACGGCCCGGACCTGATGCTGAAGATGAGCGCCCGCTCGGCGCGCGCGGGCCGACGGCACTATTATTTCGGGGGCGGGGAGGGGGTCGGCGAGCGGCTCCGGCGCCGGCTGACCGACAGGAACCCGGACCTCATCGTCGCCGGCCACGCCACGCCGCCCTACCGGCCGATGACCCCGGACGAAGAGGACGGCGCCATCGCGGCCATCAACGCGGCCCGCCCCGACATCCTGTGGATCGGCCTCAGCACGCCCAAGCAGGATCTTTGGATGCTGCGCTACCGCGATCGGCTCGACGTCCCCGTCATCATCGGCGTCGGCGCCGCCTTCGACTTTCTGTCGGGGACCAAGAAGCAGGCGCCGGCCTGGATGCGCGGGGCGGGCCTGGAGTGGCTCTTTCGGCTCATCAGCGAGCCCCGCCGCCTGTTCGCGCGCTACGCCCGCATCGTGCCCCTCTTCTCGCTCGTGCTCATGCGGGAGGCATTGTCAACAAATATGAGCCGAAACAGGTAAATTTGCCTTGCGTATTGCCCCAAAATTGCACTACTATGAGTTGTTGATCATTTGGTTTTTGCAATTCGAGCCGACATAATCCAAAAACGTATTGAATCTTCCCTCAAGGCTATCCCGAGCCGCGGGCAGAGGAGCAGGGCGTCAGGAGTTTGACCGATGTCAAAGCCGATTCCGATTTTGATCTGCATGCGGAACCGCCTCGTCAGGGACGGCATCTGCCATATATTGAGGTCCGAAAATTACAACGTCCGCGCTTCCGTCGGGACCATCGACGAAGCTTTGCATCTCAAGATCCCCAGCAGGACCGATCTGATCATCATCTACTGCGGGGACGGTCAACCCTGCCACAACAGCAGCGCGATCCGGGAATTCAAGAAGCGATTCCCGAGCAGTTTCGTCGTCCTCCTGCTGGAGGATCGTCAGCACGAGCAACGCTGGCAGGTCGAACGGCTCGGCATCGCCGGGGTTCTGTTGCAGTCGATCTCGAGCGAAGTCTTCATCGCCAGCCTCAAACTCGTGGCGCTCGGGGAGCACGTGTTCAGCGTGCCCATCTCGATCGACACCGATGAGCGGTCGACGGTGCTGGTCGAACGTTCCGAGGGGTCGAGCGGACAGATCGTCATGCTGCCGGCCCACGATGACGAAATCTCCCCGCCTACGCGCGATGATCCCTCCCCGCTGAAGATGCTCGGCAGACCGGCCAAACTCGCCCGGCGCAGCGAACTCTCGGAACGCGAACTTCAGATCCTGTCATGCCTCGTGGCGGGCAATTCCAACAAGGTCATCGCCCGCCTGTGCAACATCACGGAAGCGACTGTCAAAGTCCATTTGAAGGCCATTTTGAGGAAAACGGAAGTGGTCAATAGGACGCAGGCCGCGGTCTGGGCGCTCAACAACGTGGATCTCAACGGATTTACCCCGGAGATGCAGGCGAACGGCCACGAGTGAGCGATGTCTCCATCGATATCGGCGCCTCGTGACGGCGAGCCAACGCCCATGACGAGGCATCGCCGAAGAGCCTGAAACGGCGCCGCTGAAGCCGAAGGAGCGCTCGATTGGGCGACGGTCGGTCGCGGATCCGGCGCGGACCCGATCGAAAAGCCTCGTCGCCTGCGGCGCGAAGCCCATGACCCGGAACCGTCGAGGCGAACTTCTCGGCGCCTAGCCGTACTCCCGACGTCGTGACGGCTCGACCATTCGCGTTAACACCAAAGAAACGGGACCCGAAGCGTTCGGATCCTGTTGTCGGATCGTACTTCGTCAGATCAAAGATGCTGGTCCGGCGCGCTCTGGGCAGTTATTCCTGGTCAACCAGGCCCATGATGCTTGAGCCGTGACGGGCGGAGACCTCCGTATCGGATCCCATCATTCGGCCTGTTCACAATAGATCGTGATCCGCGATGAATCAACGCTTGCGAAATCCCGACCTTCTCCTCATGCCGGTGGTCGTCATCGGACTGGGGGTCATAGGCTGGGCCCTGGACGTGCCGAAAGCCGGGGCTGGCCCGATGGGCTCGGAGCCGCCGCCATCCCAAGGCGCCGCCCGCGAGTCGAAGGACGACGCGGCGCAGGTGCCGGAGCCGCGGATGGATGTGGCCGCGCTGGACGATGGGCGGTCCCCGTCCGGGACGGCCCAGGCCGAGGCCGATGCCAAGCTCGATGCGGAGCGGCAGCGGGTCGTGGCCCTCACGGAGAAGCTGGCCGAAGCGGAACGGGCGTCGGTGGCGGCGGACGATGGCTTCCGCCAGCAACTCAAGGGCGAGCGGGCCCGATCCGCGGGCCTCGACAGCGACCTCGCGGCGGCGCGCGACCGGCTGG
>CAXTFP010000229.1:0-5629 GCA_964243135.1 uncultured Lichenihabitans sp. | reverse complement strand
CCAGCTCACCGACATGATGAACACGCTGACCGGCTCGCGCATCCGCATCGTCGCGAAGATGCCCGACAGGCCCTGCTTCATCAACGCCGACCCGAGCCAGTTCGACACCGCGGTCATCAACATGGCGATCAACGCCCGGGACGCGATGGACGGACAGGGACAGCTCACCGTGATGGTGCAGCAGGTTGCTGAAAGACCAGCGATCCGCGCCCATGCCGCCGTGAAGGCGCCATACGTCGCGGTCTCGCTCAGCGACACCGGGGCCGGCATGGCGCCCGAGCTGATCGAGCGGATCTTCGAGCCCTTCTTCACCACCAAGTCCGTGGGCAAGGGGACGGGCCTCGGCCTGAGCCAGGTCTACGGCTTCGCCAAGCAGTCGGGCGGCGAGGTGATGGTGACGAGCCGGGTCGGGGAGGGCACGACCTTCACGCTCTACCTGCCCGAGGTCGCGGCGCCCGCCGCGCCGGCCGAGGCGGGCGAGCCCGAGGCCCTGGTGGACGGCCACGGCACCCGCGTGCTGGTGGTCGAGGACAACCGGGACGTCGGCGCCTTCGCCACCCAGACCCTGGCCGAGCTCGGCTATGTCACGGTCTGGGCCCAGAACGCCGAGCGGGCCCTGGAGCAGCTGAGCGTGGACGGGGACCGTTTCGACATCGTGTTCTCGGACGTGGTCATGCCCGGCATGGACGGCATCCAGCTCGGCCAGGAGATCCGGCGCCTCCACCCGGCCCTGCCGGTGGTCCTCACCTCGGGCTACAGCCACGTGCTGGCCCAGAACGGCACCTACGGATTCGAGCTGCTGCACAAGCCCTATTCGATCGAGGAGCTGTCGCGGATCCTGCGCAAGGCCGCGACGTGGCAGCGCCGCCGGCGCGTGCTGGCGGGCTGAGGCCCGTCAGGCGCTCATTCGGCGGTCTCGCCGCGGGGCCCGGCCAGCACCTCGCCGACGTGTTCGAGCAGGGCGTCGGGCGAATAGGGCTTGGGGACGAAGTGGCCGGCGTCGGGGATCTCGCCCGACGACAGGTTCAGCCGACCCGACGTCACGATCAACTTGATGGCCGGCCACCGCGCGTGAACCTCGCGCGCCAGCGCCAGCCCGTCGATCGCGCCGGGCATATTCACGTCGGTGAACAGCACCCGGACGTCGGGGTGTTCGGCGAGGAGCTTGAGGGCGGTGCCTGCGTCCTCGGCCTCGATCACGCGGTAGCCGTGGTCCTCCAGCGTGTCGGTCGCCAGGAAGCGCAGCACGGCCTCGTCGTCGACGACCAGGACCAGGGTGGGGGCGGGAGCATCATCGGCCATGTCACTCAACCGCCACGTATATCAAATGTTGCCCTTCGGGCATCTTCAAACGCTGCGCGCGAAGGATCCGTTCCGGCCGCCAGGCCGGGGACGGCCCGGGGGAGGCCAGTACGGACGCGGCCTCCCCCTCCCGTCCGCCGCAGAGGTCCGAGCAGCGGATGGGGATGGGATAGGGCCGGAAGGTTGACGATGCGTTGCAGGGAATCGCCCGTCACGCCGGGTGACGGAGGTCAGGCCCCGCGGCGACGGCTGGAGCGGATCTCGGCGCCGCGCCGCGCGACGGCCTCCTTGGCGAGGCGCATCTCCCGCAGCCGCTCCGTCTTCTCGCGCAGCGCGCGTTCGGCCTCGGCCGCGGCGCCGCCGCCCGGCGGCTCCGGCTTCCTGAAGCTCGCCTCCGCCCTGGCCCGCGCGGCTTCCACGTCATGCGCCATCGTCGTCCCCGTCGAATCTCACCCGCCGGCAGGATGGCCGACGCACCGTGAAGGTTCCATGACCCGGCGCGACCGCCGGCATCGGCCTGGACCTGCCGGGCGCGCCGCGGCATAGTCGCGCCATGTCCGGCTTCCGCCTTTCCGTCTCGGCCGCCCTGGCACTCATCGCCGGGGGCTGCATGCTGCAGGCCGAGCGCCCCCTCGCGCTCGCGGCGCCGGACGCGCCAACGACCCTCGTCGCGCCGCCCCCGGCGGGCGTCAAGACGGTCAAGCGGACGGCCCTGTCGGACGCCGGGGACGCGGCGCCGTCCGGCGACGGCATCCCCCGGGCCGATCAGATCTTCGACTTCCACCCCGCGGGCTCCAAGGCCGACACGTGGCGGCAGCCTTTCATCATCGACCCGAACGACGGACCACTCGCGGCCTACCAGCGGCAGACCGCGAAGACTCTCCAAGAGTTGCAGGACCCGAAGCTGGGCCCGAGGCCATCCGCCCCGTCCCGCGCGGCCCCTCCGATCGAGTGAGTCTCGACGCGGGGACGGCGCCGGTCGATCGCGTGGCTCCCTTCTCCCGCGTGCGGGAGAAGGTGCCCGGCAGGGCGGATGAGGGGACTCGGGACCGTGGTGGTTTCCCCTCATCCGACCCGGCTGAGCCGGGCCGCCTTCTCCCGCGCGCGGGAGAAGGGCGAACCTCCCCGCCGTCGAGCCGTGTGAGGGACGTCACGCGAGGCGGCTGCGCTCCGCCTGCTTGCGCGCCTCGTGCGCCGCCTTGAGCTGCGCGTCCGTGTACATCTTGGCGTGGGCCGCGAGGTCGCGGCCATCCTCCCACAGGTTGCGCCAGATGCCGAGAATGCCTTCGAGCGGCTGCCCCACCACGCGCGACGAGAAGGACTCGAAGGTGATCGGCCCCCGATAGTCGGCCTTGACGAGGGCGCGGAACACGCCCGCCAAGTCGATGGAGCCCGACCCCATGTAGCCGCGGTGCGAGTCGCCCGTATGAAAATAGCCGAGGTGCTCGCCCGTCTCGATGATGGCGGACGCGATGTCCGACTCCTCGATGTTCATGTGGTAGACGTCGAGGTGGACCTTGACGTTGGGCGCGCCGATCCGCCGGCACATCTCCACGGCCTGCGAGGCCGTGTTGAGCACGTTCGACTCGTAGCGGTTCACCACCTCCAGCCCGAGCACGATGCCGCTCTTCGCGGCCGTCTCGGCGACGCGCTGAAGCACCTCGACCGAGCGCTTCACGCCATCGGCGGTGGTCGGCACGGCGTATTTCTGGAAGGCCGAATGCAGGATGCCGCAGACGTGGGTGGCGCCGATGTCGCGCGCCATGGCGATGGCCTGTTCGAGCCGCGCCTGCCCGGCCCTCGTCCTGTCGGGGTCGCCGCTGGAGATGTCCGTGCCGGCGTCGAGGCCGAGCGAGGAGGTCGCGCCGATGCCGGCCTTCTCCAGCGCGCGGCGGGTGAAGTCGACGTCGATGGCGCTCGGGTCGAGCGCCGGAATCTCGATCAGGTCGTAGCCGAGTTCGGCCGTCTGCCCGATCGCGTAGGCCGCCTCGTCGTGGCTCCAGCCCGCCGCCCAGACCAGCGCGTGCACACCCAGTTTGTTCATCTCGCGTCTCCGCTCCATCCGCCACACGCGCGGCCCGGGGGCCGCGATCCGTCCCCGCCGCGGCCCCCCCCTCGGGGCCGGGCGAACTCACCCTTCAACGCCGCGTCGACTGCCCGGACCGCGTCGATCCCGATGGACACGCGGGCGCCCTCCCTCAACGCCGGACGAAGACCTGGAGGCCGGTCCTCCAGACCGAGCGGAAGATCATCACGGCGAGCAGGAATGCGCCCCATAGCGCCGTGGCGAGGTGCTGACTGGCCCCGAGCTGGTTCAGGCCGGAGGCGATCACCTGGAGGATGACCAGGGCGATGGCGAGCGGCAGCACGCGGCCGAAGCCGCCGAAGGGGTCGACGCCGCCGAGGAAGCAGGCCAGCACCGTGATGAGCACGTAGGCCTCCCCGTGGCCGACCCGGACCGAGTTGAAGCGGGCCAGCATGACGATGCCGGCCACCGCGCACATCGCCCCCGACAGCGCGTAGATCAGCACCAGAGCCCGGCGCGTGTCGATACCCGAATAGCGGGTCGCCGCGATGTTGGAGCCGATGAAGCGCGTGGTGAAGCCGAGGCGCGTGCGCGACATGACGACGTGCCACAGCAGCACGGCGCCCGCGAGGATCAGCAGCGGGGTCGGCACGCCCCGCACCGTCCCCTGCCCGATCGCCTGGACGACGCCCGGCATGCCGGACACGTCACCCCCGCGGGTGAGGAACTCGCCCAGGCCCCGCACGAAGATCATCGTGGACAGCGACACGAGGATCGGGTGCGCGCCCGTATACGCGATGACCGTCCCCATGAGCCAGCCGACGACGGCGCCGGTCGCCAGGGCCGCCACGGCGCCGAGCAGGATGGCGCCGGACCCCGCGTCGACGCCGCCGTGGGACTGGATCACCCCGGCCATGGCGAGGCCCGACAGGTTGGCCGTGAAGGTGATGGCGAGGTTGAAGCCGCCCGACACGATCGGCATCAGCATGGCGAGGGTGAGCAGGCCGAGTTCGGGAAGCTGGAACGCGATGGACTGGAAGGTGCCCTGCGACAGGAACTGGTCCGACAGGGTGCCGAACAGCGCCACCACCAGGGCCAGGAAGCCGAGCAGGCCCAGGATCTCGCCGTCCACGCGCCGCCTAGCGCGCGCCGGCCGGCCGGCGGGGAGCGATCGGATCGTCACGGAGCCGGCCGCGTCCGCGGGGCGGCATGGCGCCAGCCGCGGAACAGGCCCGCGGCGCCCTCGCTCGACAAGGTGATGGCGACCAGGATGACGGCCCCGATGATCATCTTGAAGGCGTAGGGCGAGATGCCGAGCAGGTTCAGGCCGTTCTGGGTCACGGCCACCAGCACGATGCCCAGCACGACGCCCAGCACCGTGCCGCGGCCGCCCCCGAGCCGCGCGCCGCCCAGCACTACGGCGGCCAGCACGTCGAGCTCGCGGCCGTAGAGCGCATTAGGCACGATCTCCTGGGCGTAATGGGCCTGCATCAGGCCGGCGATGCCGGCCATGAGGCCGAGCCAGCCGTAGGCGAGGGCGTGCATGGCGCCGATGCCGACGCCCAGGCGCCGCGCCGCCTCCGGGTTGTCGCCCATGGCGTAGACCTGCCGCCCCGTCGAGGTGCGGCGCAACAGAAACCAGGTCGCGGCCACGCAGGCGAGCATCACCAGCACCGGCAGGGTGAGGTCCGCCCGGCCCGCGGCCGTGTCGATGCTGACGAGGGTGAGGCGCGACGTCCACCAGTCCGGGATGTCGTAGAGCGACACCCCGCCCGAGAAGAACATCAGCAGCCCGAAGAACAGGTTGTAGGTCGCGATCGTCACGACGATCGACACGATGCTGAAGCGGTAGATCAGCACCGCGTTGACGCAGCCGAGCAGCGCCCCGAACAGCGCCGCGAGCAGGAAGCCCAGCGCCCAGTCGCCGCCGCCGAGCGCGCCCACCGCGAGCGCCACGAGGTACTGCACCACAGAGGCCGCGACCGCGAAGGAGATGTCGATGCCGCCCGAGATGAGCACGACCAGCAGCCCCACGCCGAAGATGGTGTTGACCGCGCTGGTGTTGGCGAGGTCGAACAGGTTCGGCAGGGTGAGGAAGGTGCCGGTGCCAAGCCCCAGGCCCACCACCAGGGCCAGGATCACCACGAGCAGCCAGCGCTCGGTGGCGCCGATGCCGAGCTCAGGCATGCACCGCCTCCTCGACGCGGTCGATCCCGACCGAGGCCGGGCGGTAGCTGCCGACGAGCCGGCCGTCGCGCATGTGGAGGATGCGGTCGGCGTTGAAGTACACCTCCGGGATCT
>CAXTFP010000228.1:0-5713 GCA_964243135.1 uncultured Lichenihabitans sp. | reverse complement strand
CCCCCAAGCCCGCCAAGCCGAAGCCGCACCGGCCCGCGGTGGATGGGGCCGCCGTCGGAGCGCCGGCCTCGACCGCCGCGCCCGCGAAGGTCCTGCCGGCAGCCGCCCTGGCGGGGCAGACGCTGTACCGGGACGGCCGGGGGAGCCAGATCAGCTTCGAGCTGCGCGACAAGGCACTGGTCGTGTCGCACCTGACGCTGACGGGCCAGGGCACCGACGGCGCGGAGTGCCGGGTCGACGTCGCCGACCTGCCGCTGCCGGTGCGCGACGAGGGCCAGCCCGACGGCATGGCGCGGATCGGCATCCCGGTCTCGGCCTGCCCCATGTCGTTTGACGTGCTGGACGGCGCGGCGCTGGAGACCGGCGACCGCGCGGCCTGCGCCTTCGAGACGACCCACTGCAAGGTCGACCCCACGGGCCTCTGGGGGCCGTCCGCGTCGGCGCTGAACCCCGACCGCGACAAGGCGATCGAGCGCCAGCGCACCCAGGCCGAGGCGGCCGTGCGGGCGGGCTTCAAGCGCCTCCTCAAGACCACCAAGGACCGCCCCACCATCATGGGCTACGCGCGCGAGCAGGCTCAGTTCTCCTCGACGCGTGAGGAGATCTGCCGCGGCTACGTGGGCGAGATCAAGCACGGCTTCTGCTCGACCCGGGTGACGGAGGCCCGCGCGGCGGCGCTGCGGGTCAAGGCCGACGTGGGTCAGGCCGAGAAGGAAGAACGCAAGCGGCGAAGGAAGTCGCGGCAGGGCTGACCTCGCGATGTCGATCCTGTCGGGGCGCCCGGGGGCCGAGGACCTCGCGCGACCAGGCAGGAGCGCCCCGCGCTTGCCGCGGGAGGCGGGCGGGTGCATTGCAATCGTCCATCGACCCGAGCGGGAGCCGCCATGAAGCCGTCGCGCATGTCAGGCTCCCTCGGTCGGCGGGCAGAGCCATCGGCGGAGGGGTTCGCGCCGGCCGCCGGGCTCAGGATCGTGAGCTGGAACCTGCTGCGCATCGTGGGCGCGTCGCTCGACGACGTCGCGGAGCTGATCGCGCGCGAGGCGCCCGACCTCATGCTGATGCAGGAGGCCACGATCCGCTTCAACGAGCTGCCGGCCCGCGTCGGCGGCCATTACGCCTGGGCGCCGCTGCCGGGCCGCATCCACGGGCTGGGGATGTGGAGCCCGACGCCCTGGCGCGCTCGGCCCTCGGTGACGCCCCTGCCCCCGGGATCGCTGGTGCAGCGCGTGTGTCAGATCGTCGAGATCGGCGAGTTCGGCATCGCCAACGTGCACCTGTCGCACGGGCAGCGGCTGAACCGCAGGCAGTTGCGTGCCATCGCCCAGGCCCTGCCGGCCCGCGCCGCCGTGCTGGGCGACTTCAACCTCGTCGGCCCCTGCCTCGTCCCCGGGTTCCGCGACGTCGGCCCGCGCCGCCCCACTCACATGATGGGCGACCTCGTGCCGGTGCGGCTCGACCGCTGCCTCGTGCGCGGCCTCGGCTGCGACGACGCCCGCGGCCTTCCGCGGCTGTCCGCCGACCATCACCCCGTCGCCGTGCGCCGGACGGACGGCCCGGAGGACGGCCTCCACGTCCCTAGATATAGGGCAGCAGCAGCCGGAATGCGGCGTCGCGCAGCTTCGCTGGCAGGCTTCGGGCGTTGAGGTCGCGGGCGCGCAGCCGCTGGCGCTGACGCCGCCGCATGAACTCGCCGAGCGTGCCCGCGAGTTCGGCGCCGTAGACTTCGACGTTGAGTTCGAAGTTGAGCCTCAAGCTGCGCATGTCCCAGTTGGCGCTGCCCACGAGGCACCAGAGCCCGTCCACCACCATGAGCTTGGAATGGTTGAAGGGCGGCGGCCCGAGCCAGAACCGGACGCCCGCGTCGAGCAGCGGCCCGATATGGGCCCGCATGGCGAGGTCGACGAAGAGGTGATCGCTGCGCGCCGGCACGACCACGTCCACCGTCACGCCCCGCATCGCGGCCATCACCAGCGCGCTGACGAGTTCCCCGCCGGGCAGGAAATAGGGCGTCATGATCTGGATGGAGCTTTGCCCGCAGCTGATGGCTTCGAGCAGCACGGCGCGGATCTTCTCGAGGTCGTGGTCGGGCCCGGACGTCACGACCCGCGCCAGCACCTCGCCGGCGGGCTCCCCCGATTCGAGGTCGGGGAACCAGGCGTCGCCGTCCAGGGACTCGTCGGTCGCGAAGCTCCAATCCTGCGCGAAGGCGTCGGCGAGCTGCGTCACCACGGGGCCGCGCAGGCGGAAGTGTGTGTCCGACACGGGGCGGCGGGGCTCCGTCGCCAGGAGGTTCTGGGCCGAGATGTTCATACCGCCCGTGAAGCCGACCGTCCCGTCCACGACGAGGATCTTCTTGTGGCTCCTGAGGTTCAGGAACGGCATGCGCCACGGCAGCGCGGAATGCATGAACAGGGCCGACGGGACGCCGGCATCCTTCATCCGGCGGTGGATGGGCGGGAAGTAGCCGCTGCCGATGCCGTCGACCAGCACGCGCACGGCGACGCCGCGCTCCACCGCCGCCGCCAGGACCTCGACGAAGCTCCTCCCCAGCGGGTCGTCGTGCATGATGTAGGTCGACAGCGCCACGCTGGAGCGCGCCTCCGCGATCGCGGCCAGCATGGCGGGATAGGCCTCGTCGCCGTCGTGGAAGATGTCGACCGCGTTGCGGCTCTCCGCCGTGCGCTCGGTGATCCGCCGCACGGCCCGCTCCAGCGGCACGAACTGCTCCGCGACCTCCGGCACCGGATGGCGGTCGGCCCGCCGGCGCGGCTTGTGGGAGTCGCGGATCTTCTTGGCGCGCCGCACGACGCGGTTGATGCCGAACATGAAGTACAGCAGCGCGCCCCACATCGGGGCGATCCAGGCGAGGCCGATCCAGCCCGTGGCGGCCGCGACCTCGCGCTTGTTCAGCAACACGTGGGCCGAGACCGCGAGGGCCAGGGCGAAGCCGATCGGCGTCGCCACGGGGCTGAGGACGCGGTCCACGTCGGCCCACAGCCATTCGGCCTCGTCGGGGATCAGCAGCGGCCTCCGTCCTTCAAGATTCGAGCGCGGGGATCCCGCGCGCCGCCCGTATAGCACCGCGGGGGGTCCGGGCCACCCCGGCGAGCGGAGACGAACTCAGTCGGGCATCGGCGTCGTGCCGGTCGACCCGAGTGCGCGGAACAGCAGGCCGGGGATGAAGGCGCTCCGGTCCGTGAACTGGTAGTGCACGGTCTGCCACGTCGTGGCGTAGAGGATCAGCAGGGCGGCCCGGACGAGCAGCCCCGAGGCGTCGGGCGGCGGGGCGGCGGCGGGCTCGGGGCCCGTCCGGACCACGACCCACAGCGTCGGGAACAGGGTTGCCAGCCACAGGTAGATGTAGCGCCCCCAGTCGGCCGTGACGAAGAGTGGAAACAGGGCCGCGAGGGCGGCCGCGAGCAGCGCGCAGAGGGCGAGCCCGTCGCCGCGCGGCAGGGGACGCCCGGCGAGCAGCAGAGCGTGGGGCAGGAGGCCGAACCCCGCCGCCAGGGCGTAGCCGCCGAGGTTCGGCCGCGTCGCCCGCGCGACCGAGATCGCCGCGTCGACGGTCATGTTGAGGCAGCACAGCGCTCCCGTGTCCGGCGTGTCGTAGGCAATGCCGGGCCAGGAAGCCGCGATCGCGGCCGTGTCGACGGCGGGGATGCGCAGGGTCAGGAGCAGCGAGCCCAATGTGTAGGCCGCCGCCGCGGCGCAGGCGCCGAGCCGCCAACGCATGGGGCGATCCCGCCAGCGGAACAGGAAGGCCGCGAACACCGCCGGGAAGTAGAACCACGCGATCTCGACCAGGAGGCCGGCCACGGCGAAGAGCCCCATGGCGAGCGCGAGGGCCGCGATCGGATCGCGGAGCCGGCGTACGGCGATGAGCGAGGCCACCACGGCCGCGACCACGAAGGCGTCCTTGCGGCCGTAGGCCGCCGGCACGAGCAGGGGAAACAGCCAGCCCGTCGGCGAGGCCAGGAACAGGGCGCCGGCGAAGGCATCCGTCAGGCGCAGGACCAGGATGAGGCCGGCGCTGGCGAGGGCGTAGGCCGTGAACAGCGCGTAGGTGACGAGCCGCCCGGCCGAGATCGCGCCCTGCGACCGGTACGCGATCTCGCCGAGGAGGCCGCGCTTCACGAAACCGCCCTGGTAGTCGACCAGCAGCTCGGTCCAGGACCACGAATAGGGATAGGCGTGGAGCAGCGCCCGGGCCGCCACGACGTGGGCCGCCAGGACCGCGGCGAGTGTGGCGAAGGCGACGCCGAACCGGACCACTCTCAGCACGAAGCACGCTTCCCCTGAACGGACCCGGAGCCCTGTAGCACGGCGCGCGACGCCGGGCGCCGCTTCCGCATCGATCGTTAACCCTTCTCCTGTTGGCTTCCCGTCCATCGCCCGCGTCCGGTGCCGGCCCGGGCGGCCCGTCCATGCGCCGGGACAATCCGGCCGAGCTGATGTAAACCGAGGCGCCGCCCCCGCCGCGCCGCGACCTGGGCCCCATCGAACGGCTGACGATGTTCAACGACCGCTACCACGCAGGCGAATCCGAGGCTCACTGGCAGGGCGTATGGGCGGAGCGCCGCACCTTCGAGGCCTCCAACGACGACCCGCGCCCGAAATACTACGTCCTGGAGATGTTCCCCTACCCCTCGGGGCGCATCCACATGGGCCACGTGCGCAACTACGCCATGGGCGACGTCGTGGCGCGCTACCGCCGCGCCCGGGGCTACAACGTCATCCACCCGATGGGCTGGGACGCCTTCGGCCTGCCGGCCGAGAACGCCGCCATGCAGAACAAGCGGCACCCGGCGGAGTGGACCTACAACAACATCGCGACCATGCGGGCGCAGTTGAAGCGCATGGGCCTGTCGATCGACTGGGCCCGCGAGATCGCGACCTGCGATCCCTCCTACTACAGCCAGCAGCAGCGCATCTTCCTGGCCTTCCTGGAGGCGGGGCTCGCCCAGCGCAAGACATCCAAGGTCAACTGGGACCCGGTCGACAACACCGTGCTGGCGAACGAGCAGGTGATCGACGGGCGCGGCTGGCGCTCGGGCGCGGCGGTCGAGCAGCGCGAGCTGACCCAGTGGTTCTTCAAGATCACCGACTACGCGCAGGACCTGCTCGACGGGCTCGACACGCTGGACCAGTGGCCCGAAAAGGTGCGGCTGATGCAGCGCAACTGGATCGGCCGCTCGGAGGGGCTGACGATCCGCTGGGCGCTCGTGCCCGCGACGGCGCCGGCCGGCGAGACGGAGCTCCGGGCCTACACGACCCGGCCCGACACGCTGTTCGGCGCGAGCTTCCTCGCGGTCGCGGCCGACCACCCGCTGGCGCGCGCCGCGGCCGAGAGCGACCCCGCGCTGGCCGGTTTCATCGCCGACTGCCGCAGGCTCGGCACCTCCGTTGCGGCGCTGGAGACGGCCGAGAAGAAGGGCTACGACACCGGCATCCGGGCGCGCCACCCCTTCGATTCCGCCTGGGAACTGCCCGTCTACGTGGCCAATTTCGTGCTGATGGATTACGGCACCGGCGCCATCTTCGGCTGCCCGGCGCACGACCAGCGCGACCTCGACTTCGCGCGCGCCAAGGGCCTGCCCGTGTCGCCCGTGGTCTGCCCGCCGGGCACCGACCCGCCCGCGCCCGAGATCGGCGACGGGGCCTTCACGGAGGACGGCCGGCTCTTCAACTCGCGCTTCCTCGATGGGCTCAG
>CAXTFP010000227.1:0-5717 GCA_964243135.1 uncultured Lichenihabitans sp. | reverse complement strand
TGCCAGGGGTGCCCGCGCCCAGCCGAGGATCTTTCACGATGCTCCAGGGCTTGACCCGCCAATCGCCTCGCCGGGCGCCGTCCGCACCACGGGGTTCAGCCTTGCTCGACCGTCCCGCCGAACCCGAGGGTCCGGTTTCGCAGCGACAGCCGATCTTCAACATCCCCGGTCCGGTTGTGGCGGTGCTGGTGTTGCTGGTCGCGATCCACGTCGGCCGGCGCTTCATCGGGGACGCCGGGGACGACGCGCTGTTCTCGCACCTCGCCTTCGTGCCGGGGCGCCTGACCTACGGCTTCGCGCCCGACAGGGTCGTGGGCGCCATGGTGGATCTGGCGGGGCAGGGGGCCGAGGGCTATCGCTCGGCGCAGGCGGAGCGCTTCTTCCTGGGGGACGGCTCGGCCCAGCCCTGGACGGCCGTCACCTATGCACTGCTCCACGCCGATGCGGCGCATATCGGCCTCAACGGCGTCTGGCTGCTGGCCTTCGGCGCGCCGCTGGCCCGCCGCTTCGGCGCCGTGCGCTTCTTCACCTTCCTGATCGTGGCGGCTCTCGCAGGCGCCCTCGTCCACTGGGCTGCGCATCCGCTCGACTTGGCCCCGGTGATCGGCGCCTCCGCCTCCGTGTCGGGCTGCATGGGCGCGACGCTGCGCTTCATGTTCCAGCCGCAGGTGCCGGTGGCGGCGCTGGTCGAGGCCGCGGGCGAGGGGCGGCGCAGGGCCTCGCTTCAGCCGGCCCAGCCGCTGCGGGAGGTGGTGAGGGACCGGCGCGCCGTGAGCTTCCTGGTCGCGTGGTTCGCCACGAACCTCCTGTTCGGGCTCGGGTCGATCACGCTCGGGATCGGCAACGGACCCATCGCCTGGGAGGCCCACATCGGCGGCTTCCTGGTGGGCCTGCTCCTGTTCGGCCTCTTCGATCCGTCGCGCGGGCCCGTCCCGGCCGAGGCCGCCCCCACGGCGCCAGAGGAGCCGCCGGCGTGAGCGGGCGGGGCGCGGCGACCCCGCGTCAGGTGAAGCGCAGCAGGGAGCGGAACAGGTTCTTGACGAAGCCCTGCTCGGCGCCGCCCGTGGGCGTCGTGCGGCTCACGAAGTCGAACACCTTGCCGTCCTTCAACCCGTAGTTGGCGACGCGTTCGACCTTCTTGTCGTTGCTGAAGTAGACGGCCAGCACGCGCTGATCCACGACCGCGGGGGCCGAGAACGCGAAGGTGCGGTCGACGGTCTGGCTGATGTAGTACCAAGCGGTGCCGCCGATGGTCGATGTGGTGGAAGGCGTCCCCATCACGACGAGCACCTGCTCGGCCGAGGAGCCCGGCTTCACCTGGTCGAGCGCGCGCTGGTCCACGACATAGCCGCGCGTCACCTCGCCGTCGTAGCCGAGGCAGCCGCCGAGGCTCAGGGCCAGCATCGCAACGCCGGCGAGCCCGGCCGCCCTGCGGGCGCGCGACGGGCCGTATCCCTTGCCTCGCATCCGAACCTCCTCAGCAACGTCCCGCAGCTTGTCACACACGAGCTGCGGGACAAACGTTGCGCCTTCATGAGCGACCTGAGCAGGCTTGTGTGGCGCAAGCCAAGCAAGCCCGCTTAGAGATGATCCGACCCGCGAAGGGCCGCGGCGGCGGGCCCTCGACCCTTGCATCGGAGGAGGGCAGTGCGTAACTGCGACACTCGCGAAAAGCAAGTTGCGCCTCCACCTCAGCCGATCCGCCCGCGCCCTGGGCCGTGGTCGCCGGACCCGACGCCATGCTGTTCCCCTTCGGCCGCCGACGCCCTTCCCCGACCCGGGCGCTGCTCGACCGGCTCCACGCGGAGATCGTCGGCGCGGTCCGGCGGCCCGGCTTCTACCTCGACTACGGCGTGCCCGACACGTTCGAGGGGCGCTTCGAACTCCTGGCGTTGCACGCCGGGCTCGTATTGCGCCGTCTCAACGCCGCGGAGGCCCCTGGGCCGGCCGTGGCGCAGGATCTGGTCGACGCGCTCTTTGCCGCCCTCGACGCCGACCTGCGCGAGGCCGGCGTCGGCGACATCACCGTGCCGAAGCGCATGAAGAAGCTCTGCGAGGCTTTCCTGGGCCGCTCCGCCGCCTATGACGCCGCCCTGCGCGGCGGCGGCGACGCCCTCGCCACGGCGCTGTCGCGCAACGTCTACGCCGGCCGCAGCGGTGAAGCGGATCCGCGCCGCATGGCGCGCTACGCCATGGCGGCCGCGGCGGCGCTCGGCGCAGCCTCGCTCGACCTGTGCCTCGCGGGCCCGCTGCCCTTCCCGGATCCGTCCTCCATCCCTTCCTAGAGTTCCCCATGCTCCGCCCGTCCCATACCATCCAGGGTCCCCTGGTCCGCCGCTTCGACGCCGCCTCCGCGCGGGACGGCGGCACGCCGTTTCGCGTCGACGCCACTGCGGCCGAGCGCGACGCTCTCGCGACGGATTGCGGCCTGCCCGGCATCGACGCGCTGTCGGCTGACCTGCTCGTGGAGCGCGAGGGCGCGGAAGGGTTGCGCGTGACCGGGAGCGTCGTGGCGCGGGTGCGGCAGGTCTGCGTGGTGTCGCTCGACGAGTTCACCTCCGACGTCGACGAGCCGCTCGACGTCCGCTTCGCCCCCGAGGCCGAGGTGGATGCCCTGGCGGCCGCCTACGCGGCCCGCTCCCCCGGCGCGGACGACGACGAGGCGGAGGATCTGCCCGACCCAATCGTCGGCGGCCGCATCGACCTCGGCGCTCTCGTGGCCGAGGTGCTGGTGCTCGGTCTCGACCCCTACCCCCGCAAGCCCGGCGTGGCCTTCGACGAGCCCCTGGCCGCGGAGCCCGACGTGCCCGCAGCCTCGCCCTTCGCGGTGCTCCGCCAGCTCAAGAGGCCGGACGAGCCGTGAGGGGAGAGCCGCGCGTCGTCGGCGCGTCATCCTCCGCCCGCAGGAAGGGCGTGCGGGGCCGAGTTGACGCCGGACGGGCCGCGGGGACATTGGACGGCGCCGTGACGCGACCGTCGCTCCTACGGCCCGCGACTGAAGCGACGCCGGTCGGGTCTTCGAGCCCGGGCAGGTCGGACGGAGCCGGCCCGGCACGCCACGGCAAGGATGAAGGATGACGCAGCAGGTTCGGATCGCCATCGACGCCATGGGCGGTGATCACGGGCCTGCTGTGGTGATCCCCGGTGCGGCGCTGGCGCTGCGGCAGCGTCCGGGAACGCGCTTCTTGCTGTTCGGCGACGAGGCGCTGCTCGGCCCGTTGCTGGTTTCGGAGCCGGAGCTGACCGCGGCCTCCGACGTCATCCACACGTCCGTGTCGGTGCGGATGGACGACAAGCCGAGCCAGGCGCTGCGGGCGGGCCGCCGCACCTCCTCCATGTGGATGGCCATCGAGGCCGTGAAGGCCGGGCAGGCCGATGTCGTCGTGTCGGCCGGCAACACGGGCGCCCTCATGGCGATGTCGAAGATCTGCCTGCGCACCATGGCGCATGTCGATCGGCCGGCCATCGCGGCCATGTGGCCGACCGTGAAGGGCATGTCGATCGTCCTCGACGTCGGCGCCAGCATCGGCGCGGACGCCCAGCACCTCGTCGACCTCGGCATCATGGGGGCCGCCATGGCGCGCATCGTGCTCGGCATCGAGCGGCCGAGCGTGGGCCTGCTCAATGTCGGCACCGAGGAGATCAAGGGCCTGGAGGAGATCAAGGCGGCCGGCCGCCTGCTCCGGGAACTCGCCCTGCCGTCGCTCGACTACCGCGGCTTCGTCGAGGGCGATGACCTCGGGCGAGGCACGGTCGACGTCGTCGTGACGGAGGGGTTTACCGGCAACATCGCGCTGAAGACCGCCGAAGGCACGGCCGTACAGATCGGGCGCTACCTGCGCGAGGTGATGGGGCGGAACTGGATGTCGCGCATCGGCTACTGGTTCGCCCGGCACGCCTTCGCGGCCCTGCGGGAGAAGATGGACCCGCGGCGCGTCAACGGCGGCGTGTTCCTCGGCCTCGACGGGGTGGTGATCAAGAGCCACGGCGGCACCGACGCGGTCGGCTACGCCCGGGCCATCGGGGTCGGCCACGAGATGGTCAGCGACGACCTCCTGGCGCGCATCCGCGAGCAACTGGCCCTCTCCCAGGAAGCCCAGACGGGGACGGCTCCGCCCCCCTCGCCGAGCGCGCAGGCCGCTTCCGCGCCGGCGCCATGAGGGCAGGGGAGGTCGGCCCGCCCCGGCCGATATCGCGGGCAAGCGATTGCCGCTGGAGCGGTTTCGGCGCATAGGAGGCCCGCGCGACCGGCACCGCGGAGCCCGTCCCGCACCGCCCGGCGGAGGGGCGCCGCCCGGGTCGAGACGGAGGGGGCCGGGCCGCGCTGGCCTCTGCGGCCCATCGAGAAGTGAGAAGGCCTCGTGGTGGAATCGAGCGGCTGGCGTTCCGTGGTGCGCGGCGTGGGGGGCTATCTTCCGGAGCGATGCGTCACCAATGCCGAGTTGGCCCGAACGGTCGACACGACCGATGAGTGGATCGTCCAGCGCACCGGCATCACCCGCCGCTACTTCGCCGCTGAGGGCGAGACCACGTCCCAGCTCGCCACCGCGGCGGCCCGCTCGGCCCTGGCCGAGGCCGACTGCGAGGCCCGCGACATCGACCTCGTCATCGTGGCCACGGCGACACCCGACTACACCTTTCCGGCCACCGCCACGCAGGTGCAGGCGGCACTCGGGCTCCTGACTGGCGCGGCCTTCGACCTTCAGGCCGTGTGTTCGGGCTTCGTCTTCGCCCTGGCCACGGCCGACAAATTCCTCCGCTCGGGGTCGCACCGGCGGGCGCTGGTGATCGGCGCCGAAACCTTCTCGCGCCTGCTCGACTGGTCCGACCGCACCACCTGCGTGCTGTTCGGCGACGGCGCGGGCGCCGTGGTGCTCGAAGCCCAGCCCGGCGACCGGCCGCTGCGCGACGGTGGCATCGTCACGACCCACCTGCGCTCGGACGGCCGCGGCCGCGACAAGCTCTACGTCGACGGCGGCCCCTCGACGACCGGGACCACCGGGCACCTGCGCATGGAGGGCCGGGACGTGTTCCGCCACGCGGTCGGCATGGTGACGGATGTCGTGACCGACGCCTTCGCGGCCGCCGGGGTGGAGGCCGACGACCTCGACTGGTTCGTGCCCCACCAAGCCAACCGGCGCATCATCGACGCCTCGGCCGCCAAGCTCGGCATCCGCCCGGAGAAGGTCGTCACCACCGTGCACCTTCACGCCAACACCTCCGCGGCCTCGATCCCGCTCGCGCTCAGCGAGGCCTGCCGCGACGGGCGCATCCGCCGGGGCCACCTCGTGATGCTGGAAGCGGTGGGCGGCGGTTTCACCTGGGGCAGCGCCCTCCTGCGCTGGTGATGCGGCTCTCCCCCGCGGGCGCCGTCGACTCATCGTCGTTCGACCGGGACGCACATCGGGCTGATCTCCTCCCCTTCCGCGATCGCGCGACACGCGTTAACCTTCGCGCCTGCCCCGCTCACCGGTCACACGACGCATCGACCACGAGGGATCCTCGATAGCGCCCATGGCAAAGAACCCCGGCTCCCCCGACGGCAGGACCATCACCCGCGCCGACCTGTCCGAGGCCGTCTACCAGCGGCTCGGCCTGTCGCGCAGCGAATCGGCCGAACTGGTCGAGATGGTGCTCCAGGAGATCTCGGCCGCCATCGAGCGAGGCGAGACCGTCAAGCTGTCGTCTTTCGGCTCCTTCGTGGTGCGGTCGAAGGG
>CAXTFP010000226.1:0-5721 GCA_964243135.1 uncultured Lichenihabitans sp. | reverse complement strand
CGAACCTGCAGAACGTGCTCGTGCAGGCGACCGTGCTGGGCTTGCTCGGCCTCGCCCAGTCGCTGGTGCTGCTGGTGGGCGAGATCGACCTCTCGATCGCGGCCGTCACCGGCATCTCTTCGGCGCTCGGCGCGCTGGCGATCCAGCGGCTCGGCCTGCCGGTCGGGGTCGGCATCGTGCTCGGCATCGGCATCGCGACCTTCATCGGCTTCATCAACGGAATCTGCGTCACGCGCCTGAAGATGGTGTCGCTGATCGAGAGCCTCGGGATGATGATCACGCTGCAGGGCGGTCTGCTCGCCATCACCCAGGGCAACACGCTGACCGACATGCCGGACAGCTACAACTGGGTCGGTCAGGCCACGGTCGGCGGCTGGCCCGTGATGCCGCTGGTTCTCCTGTTCGCCTTCATCGCGATGGGCTTCATGCTGCGTCGCACGATCCTAGGCCGCAGCCTCTACGCGACGGGCGGCAATGCGGCGGCCGCGCTGGTGGCCGGCATCCGGGTCCAGAAGGTCAAGATCGTCGCCTTCACGCTGTCGGGCTTCATCGCGGGCGTGGCGGGCTGGCTGCTGGCGGCGTGGCAGATGGCCATCACGTCGAACCAGGGCGAAGGCTTCCTGCTCTATGCCATCGCGGCCCCGATCATCGGTGGCGTCAGCGTGTTCGGCGGGCGCGGAGGCACGCTGGGCATCCTGGGCGGAGTGCTGTTGCTGACCGTGATCCATGTCGGCCTGGCGATCGTCTACGTTCCATCCTTCTACGTCACGATGATCGGTGGGGTGCTGATCTTCGTCGCCGTGGCAGTCGACGCGCTGCGGGTCAACGTGCTGGGCGAAGGGTGAGCGCCGTGGTGGATGGCCGTATCGATCCGCCGGCGCGCTGCCGTCCTTCGGCTTCGACCGGAGGCATACGACCTTCGCGGTCCGGCTCGCACGACGAGCTGCGGCAGTCGACCGACATCAGGCCGATCACCCGGGGCGGCTGAAGCGACATCGCGACGAGGGTCCGGCCGAGGATCGACGAGGAAAAGGACGAGGGGATGTTCGCCGAGAAACTCAGGTTGGACGGACGGGTGGCTGTCGTCACGGGCGGCGGCCGCGGCATCGGCCTCTCCTGCGCGGAAGCCCTCTGCGAGAACGGCGCGACGGTGATCATCGCAGATGTCGACCATGGCGTCATGACCGCGGGCCAGGAGGAGCTCCGCCGGAAGGGCTACGTCGCCGAGATCCGCGCACTCGACGTCGCCAAGTCCGCTGATGTCGATGCATTCGCCCAGAGCGTGATGCGCGATTTCGGCCGCGTCGACGTTCTGGTCGCCAATGCGGGCATCGCGCGGTCGGGAACGGCTGCCGAGGACACCACGGACGAGCACTGGCACGCTGTGAACGACATCAACTACAACGGCGTATTCTGGTGCAACCGCGCCTTTGCACGGCCCATGCTGAAGGCCGGGCGTGGCTCTATCGTCAACATCGGCTCGATGTCCGGCATCATCTGCAACCGACCGCAGAAGCAGACCTATTACAACGCTTCGAAGGCCGCCGTGCATCAGATGACGCGATCGCTGGCGGCCGAATGGGCCGACCGCGGCGTCCGCGTGAACGCGGTCGCCCCGACCTATATCGAGACGCCGCTGACGAGGTTCGGGATGGAACAGAACGGGCTGCTCGATGCGTGGCTGCGCGATACGCCGATGGGGCGACTGGGGCAGCCCCATGAGATAGCGTCCGTGGTCCATTTCCTGGCCTCGGACGCCGCCAGCTTGATGACCGGTTCCATCGTGGTCGTGGACGGCGGCTTCACCTGCTGGTGACCGGAGATCGGGAACACACGCTGTGTCGATCAGTGGCTTCGCGGTCGCCGACGTCCTTGACGTTGATCCTGTGGGCAGCAGTAATACCAACGGCGGTTTATGCTGATCCTTTCCTCCATCCGCCTCATCCTGAGCGAGGGTCCGCAGGACCCGTGTCGAAGGACGCAGACGCGGGCCGCTCCGCCGCGGAGGGCGCCTGCGTCCCCTCATCCTGAGCTTGCGAAGGACGACACGGCCCTTCGGACCTGCTCAGGATGAGAAGGAGTGAAGAAGCGCCGCCGTTGGTATTAGTCGCCAGCGAGCGGGTAGGCGATCTGATCCGGAGCGTTGGACCAGCTCTGCAGCGTCTGCCCGCCGTCGATCAGCCAGCCTGCGCCGGTGACGTGCGCGGCGTCGTCCGAGGCCAGGAACGCCACCACGGCCGCGACGTCCTCCGGCCGGCCGATGCGGCGCAGCGGGATGCGATCGGCAAACCGCCCGATGCCGGCCCGAAAGGCGGCCTCGTCGCCCGCCGGCACACCGAGCCGCGTCTCGATCACCCCTGGGCAGACGGCGTTGACCCTGATGCCGTGACGGGCGACGTCGAGGGCGCTGACACGCGTCAGGCCCAGCACCGCGTGCTTCGTCGCCGCATAGCCGGCGCCGCCCGCCAGCACGTCGAAGCCTGCCATGGACGACGACATGTTGACCACCGAGCCCGCGACGCGGCCCGCGATCATCGCCCGCAAGGCCTGCTGCTGCACCACGAAGAGACCGCGCAGGTTGACGCGAACGATCTCGTCCCACGCCTTCAGCGGCAGCTCGTGGACGGGGGCGACGGTGCCGGAGATGCCGGCGTTGTTGAACAGGACGTCGAGCCGGCCGAAGCGATCGAGCAGCCGGGTCACGGCCTCCGCGACGGCGCTCTCGGAGGCGACGTCCGCCACGAGGCCGATCGCCGGCGTGCCGCCGCGTTCGAGTTCGGCGCTCAACGCGCGGGTGCGGGCGCTGTCCTGATCCAGAATCGCCAAGTGGGCGCCCTCGGCCGCGAAGCGCCGCGCCGCCGCCGCCCCGATGGCACCGGCACCGCCGGTGACGAGGACGACCTTGCCCTCGAAGCGTCGCGTCATGTCGATCCTTCCAGGGTGCCGGACTCATCGCTCCCGGAATAGGCACGCCAGGAGTGGCGGGGCCGAAACCCGAGCACGGCCCGCGCGGCCCCGGTATCGAGCAGCCCCTCGTTCCCGACCAGGGGGCGGGTGAACGGCACGCCCGGGTAGTGGGCCGCCACGAGTTCGGCGGTGGACGCCTCGGCATAGGTGTCCGGGGCGGCGACGAACAGACGGGCGTGGCCGTGAAGCGGACGCTCGACGGCGAGCCGAAAGGCCTCGGCGGCATCGCGGGTGTCGATGTAGGCCCAAAGGTCGAGCGCCGCGTCGGGCGTCGAGCGCCGCGGCGCCACTTCGAGCGGAAAGCTCCGCCGGGTCTGGATCCAGGGCAGGCGCAGGCTCGCCGCCACGAGGTCGCTGCGGCGCACAGCGGCCTCGACGATCTCCTCGCTCAGCCATTTGGACAGGGCGTAGGCGTCCTGAGGGGTCGCCGGATGGCGCTCGTCGACGGGAAAATACAGCGGCGGGACCGGCCTCGGCGCGAAAGGCAGGCCGAGCACGCTGAACGAGGACGCGAGGACCAGCCGAGGGATGCCGGCGAGCACGCAAGCCTCGACGACGTTGAACGCGGCCTCCACGTTGGTCGAGAAGACGTCCCCGGCAGGGCGGCCGACCGGTCGCGGGATGGCCGCGGCATGGACCACCACGTCGGCCCCGCGCACCAGCTCCAGGGCGGCGCCACGATTCGCAAGGTCCGCCGAGATGTGCCGGGCAGCGGCGGAAGCGGGCGGCGCCACGACGTCGATGCCGAGCACCTCGTGCCCGGCCGCGCCCAGGGCGGCCGCGACGGAGCGGCCCAGCAGGCCGCTCGACCCCGTGACGATGGCCTTCATGCCTGGGCAGGACCCTTGCCGGTCGTTGACAGCTCAATGAGTTTGAGGGTCGCTCCGGCCCGTGTCAATTGCGCCGGGCGCCCGAAAAGCGGGCGGAAGCTGCTGAAACTACGGCGTTGACACGGTTCGGAGCGGGACTCAGTATCGTGGGGTCGCCAATGAGTTCTCGACCGCGCCGAGCGGGTCCGATGGGGCTGTGCCGGCGTGAAGGCCGGAGCGTGAGACACCTGGGCCGCAGGGCCATGAGAGGCTTGCCATGAGGATTGCCGGGATGGTCGAGAGGGAGCGGAGCGGGATGGGCATGGCACGCTTCAAGTCGGCGGCCGCGATGACCCTTCTGCTGCTGAGCGGCACGGCCACCGAGGCGAAGGAGGTGTCGGTCGCGGCGATCTCGGCCTATTTCGCGCAGGGGTTCGGCGTGTCGATCGCCAACGGCCTCAACAAGGCCAAGAAGGATTTCGGCATCGACCTCAAACTAGTCGACACCGGCAACAGGGCGCTCGACTATCAGGAACAGTTCGACGGCATCGCCAAGGACGGCAAGTACGACCTCGTCTTCGTCATGGGCTGGGAGCTGACGGACGCGCTGCAGAAGACGGCGGCCGCCTACCCTCATCAGAAATTTGTGTTCATCGACGGCGTGCTGGACAGCAAGACCATTACCTACGCCAACTTCGCCGAGGAGCAGGGCTCCTACGTGGCCGGCACGCTCGCCTCCCTGATGGCCGAGAAGGGCAGCGCCATCGACGGAATGGGTGACGACAAGCGGATCGGCTTCGTGGGCGGACGCGATCTGCCCGTGATCCGCAACTTCCTGAACGGCTACCAGGCGGGCGCCAAGGCGGCCGCGGGCGACGTGACGGTCGACCCCGTGTTCGCCGGCACGTTCGACGATCCCGCCAAGGGCAGCGAACTCGCCCAGGCGCTCTACAGCACGGGCTCGGGTGTCGTGTTCAACGTCGCGGGCCCGACCGGCGAGGGCGTGCTTCAGGCGAGCGCCGCCGCCGGCCGTTACGCGATCGGCGTGGACATCGACCAGTGCGGCGACGCGCCCGGCCACGTCATCGCCAGCATGCTCAAGCACGGGGACGTGGCGGTCTACGACCTCATCAAGGACGAGGTGGAGGGGCGCCCCGTGCACCCGGGCACCTACACCTTCGACATCAAGTCGGGCGGCGTCGAGCTCATGCTCTGCCCCCAGACCGAGAGCCTGATCCCCGACGACGTGAAGGCCCGGGTGCGGCAGGCGGCCGGGGACGTCGCGAGCGGGAAGGCCGGGGTCAAGTCGATGAAGTGAGGCCGGCCGCCGCCATGGCGTCCCTCGACCCCGCGACGGGCCTCGCCGTCGAGCTGCTCGGGATCACCAAGCGCTTCGGCACCTTCCCGGCCAACGAGGGCGTGGACCTCGCGGTGCAGCGCGGCAGCATCCACGCGCTGGTCGGCGAGAACGGGGCCGGCAAGACCACGTTGATGAACGTGCTGTTCGGGCTGCTGCAGCCCGACGAGGGCGAGATCAGGATCGAGGGCACCTCGTGCGTCATGGCCCGGCCGGCCGCGGCCATCGCGCGGGGTCTCGGGATGGTGCACCAACACTTCAAGCTGGTGCCCTCGCTCACCGTGGCCGAGAACGTGTTCCTCGGCATGGAGGTGCGCCGGCGCGGCCTGATCGACCACGCGGCTCAGGCCGAACACACGCGGGCGCTGTCGCGGCGCTTCGGGCTGGAGGTCGATCCCCTGGCCCGCGTCGGTCTGCTGTCGGTCGGGCTACGCCAGCGCATCGAGCTCCTCAAGGTGCTGGCGCGAGGTGCCCGCACCGTCATCCTCGACGAGCCCACGGCCGTGCTCACCCCGGGGGAAAGCCGGCAGCTCTTCGCCACCCTGCGCGGCTTCGTGGCCGAGGGCATGACGGTGATCTTCATCAGCC
>CAXTFP010000225.1:0-5731 GCA_964243135.1 uncultured Lichenihabitans sp. | reverse complement strand
GCAGCAAGGTCACCACCAGCACGACGGCCAAGGCCGCGATGAGCACGACCGGGACCGTCACGCCGAATCTTCCGCCGCGGCCAACCGTGCCAGGGCCGCGCCGTCGAGCCGGCATCCGGTCCACCCGTCGGGCGTCGCGGCCCCGAGCCCGCGGTAGAAGGCGATCGCGGCCGCGTTCCAGTCGAGCACGCTCCACTGGAGGCGCGCGAGGCTCTCGGCGGCGCAGCGCCGCGCGAGCCCGGCCAGCAGCGCCCTGCCGAGCCCTCGCCCGCGGTGGCCGGGGCGGACGTAGAGGTCTTCGAGGTAGATCCCGTGCCGGCCCGCGAAGGTCGAAAAGTCGTAGAACCACAGCGCGAACCCCGCCGGCTCGCCGTCCCACTCGGCGATGTCGCAGAAGGCCCGCGGGGCGTCGCCGAACAGGGCCGCGGCCATGTCGGCCGGCGTCGAGACGACCGCGTGGCCGAGTCGCTCGTACTCGGCGAGTTCGACCACGAGGGCGTGGATCAGCGGCGCGTCCGTCGGGGCGGCGGGACGGAGGGTGGCGGTCACAGGCCCGTCACACCGCCACCGGCGCCCGGATGGCGGGCCAGGGCTCGTAGTTCTCGAAGGCGATGTCGTCGAAGGTGAAGTCGAACAGGCTGCGGACCTCCGGGTTCAGCCGCAACCGCGGCAGGGCGCGCGGCGCGCGGCCGAGCTGGAGCCGCACCGCCTCCAGGTGGTTGGAATAGATGTGGGCGTCGCCGAGCGTGTGCACGAAGGTGCCGGGCTCGAAGCCGCAGACCTGCGCCACCATGGCGAGCAGCAGCGCGTAGGAGGCGATGTTGAAGGGGACGCCCAGCAGCAGGTCCGCCGAGCGCTGGTAAAGCTGGAGCGACAGGCGGCGCCGGCCGTCGGGGAGCGGCGCCGTGTAGAACTGGAACAGGCAGTGGCAGGGCTGGAGCTTCATGCGGTCGAGGTCGTCGACGTTCCAGGCCGAGACGATGAGGCGCCGGCTGTCGGGGTTGCGGCGGAGCTCGGCCAGGACGTCGGTCAACTGGTCGTGTGTGCGGCCGTCGGCCCCCTCCCAGGAGCGCCACTGCCGCCCATAGACGGGCCCGAGGTCGCCGCGCTCGTCCGCCCACTCGTCCCAGATGGAAACGCCGTTGTCCCGGAGGTAGGCGACGTTGGTGTCGCCGCGGATGAACCACAGCAACTCGTGGACGATCGACCTCAGGTGCAGCTTCTTGGTGGTGACGAGCGGGAAGCCGTCCGCAAGGTCGAAGCGCATCTGCGGCCCGAAGACCGACAGCGTGCCGGTGCCGGTGCGGTCCGACTTGCGCGTGCCCTCCGCCAGCACCGCGTCGAGGAGGTCGAGGTAGGCGCGCATGAGTCGGTTCCGGTCCTGAGCAGACTTCGGAAGGGCTTATATGCCCTTCTGGGGCCTACGGCGAAGCGAGGAGATCAGAGGGCTTGCGCCGTCATCGAGGCTTGCCAGCCCGGGCGGAGCCTCGCTGCGGCAGCGTCCGACGGCGAGGCTCACGCATTGAGGCGCGACGCAGATGCCGCCGGAAGCAGCGGAGGCGCGGTCGCGGGGAGCGCTCTGCGGCCGAGAGCTCCCGCCGTCAGCATGGCGAAGATGGCGACCAGCACGCCGGCCACCAAGTCGACGAAGTAATGGCCCCCATCGATCGGCGTCGCGGCGATGAGCAGCAGATTGAGGACCAGAATGGGCCAACGCAGCCACCGCACGGGCGCGAGCGCAAGGGTGAACATGACGCCGAGGGCCGCATGCAGGCTCGGGAACGTGATGATACCGTCCATCTGATCCAGCGCGACGAGCCGGAGCGTGCCGTCGCGCAGGGCCGTGAAGGCGGAGGCACGAAGGGCGGCGTCGGTCGGATGGAGATTGGGAAAGTCCTGTGCCTGCAGGTGCAGGTGCACGAACATGGCGGCCGCCGGCATGACGGCTGAGACCAGGATCGTGATGAGTACCGCGACCGTGAAGGCCGACACGAATCGTTGGACGGCTCCCGCCCGCGACCCAAACCCCAGGACGACCAAAACCAGAACCAGTTGGCATTCGAGACTGTCGTAGGCGAAGGCGTAAACCGAACCGAGCCAAGGCCGCGCGTTCACGAAAGTGAGGTAACCTCGCCAGTCGAGACCGAAGGCTCGGTCCCAGGACAGCAACGTCGCGTCCTGAAGCGGACCGGCCGTCGCGGCCACCGCATATTGCAGCGTCGCCCCGACCGCGGAATACGCCAGTATCTGAGCCACAGCCGACAGAGTTGCGGCGACGCGCGGATCCGGACGTCGATACCGGTAGAAGAGGGACAAAGCTTCCAAGGCCATGCAGGCCATGGCGGGCTTCACGACACTCGATCCGTCGAAGGCGAGGCCGGCCGCCGCCGTCCAGAGGGCGGTCACCACGGCCATCGCGGCGACCAAAGGCCAGATGTCGAATGTCCGTCCCGCCTGCTCGCCCGTCATGGCTGCTTCCCCGCTGCACAGGGCGAGGTTGGCACAATCCGGCAAACGACAGCTTAAGGCAGGATCACCTTCAGGCCAGCTCCGAACCCACACGTTGATGCAGGAAATGAGAAGGGGCGAGAAGTGGAGGCTTCTGTTGCCAGGTGCCTCCGAACCCCGCCTAGAAGTGCTACCTCCTAGGACTTGATTCCCAGTACCTTCACCGCATTACGCAGCGACGGCCACCGGAGCATAGTTGTCATTGGCAACTATAGGTTTAGCCCGATAACGGCGGTACCATGCCGAGCAAAAGAGATCCCTTTACACCCACGTCAATCCTATTTCGGGCCCACCGAAACCTTCTCCGTCAAAGGTTTGGGTGGACCCGCCCGGTACCGCCCCGGGGTCCGTATGGTTTATTCCGGATTCCATTTATCGCCATATTGGCCGAAGCCACGAAGAGAACATAGCTCCGGAGCGCGGAAAATTCAAGGCCCGCGGGACCTCGCGGAGATCCCGCCCGAGGTGCCGCGCGGCAGGAACGTGCCGTGGCCGACCGGCGCCACGGGCCGGCCGTCGTCGAACACCACCGTGCCGCGCACGATGGTCGTGACGGGCCATCCCGTGACCTCCAGCCCCTCGTAGGGCGTGTAGTCGCTGCCGTGGTGCATGAGATCCTGGGTCAGGGTCACGCGCCGCGCCGGGTCCCACAGGGCGAGGTCGGCGTCGGCCCCGACCGCGATCGAGCCCTTGCGCGGGTAGAGACCGTACATCCGGGCGTGGTTGGTCGAGGTCAGGGCCACGAAGTCCTGCAGCGTGATGCGCCCCTTGCCGACCCCTTCCGAGAACAGGATGGGCAGCCGCGCCGCGACGCCGGGGATGCCGTTCGGCACGGCGCGGAACGAAGCCTGCGCCTTCGCACCCGTCTTGCCGGCGGGGTCGTCGAAGCGGAAGGGGCAGTGGTCGGACGAGAAGGTCTGGAACAGGCCGCCCGTCAGCCCCCGCCACACGGCCTCCTGCGAGGCCGCGTCGCGCGGCGGCGGCGAGCAGACGAACTTCGCACCCTCCAGGCCGGCCCGGTCGAGGTCGGTGGCGGTCAGCACGAGGTATTGCGGGCATGTCTCGGCGTGGACCGTGAGGCCGCGCCGCCGCGCCCACTCGATCTGCTCGATGGCTTCCCGGCCCGACACGTGCACCACCATGATGGGGATGCCGGCCAGCTCGGCGAGCGCGATGGCGCGGTGCGTGGCCTCGCGCTCGACGGTCTCGGGCCGCGACGTCGCGTGGAAGGCCGGCGCCGTGTCGCCCCGGCCCTCGAGCCTGTCGGCCATGAATTTGATCGAGTCGTAGCCCTCGGCATGCACCATGACGAGAGCGCCCTCCCGACGGGCGACGTCGAAGACGTCGAGGAGCTGGCGGTCGGTCAGCACCATGTCGTCATAGGTCATGAACACCTTGAACGAGGTGTAGCCGTCCCCGACCAGCGCCGGCAGCTCCTGGCCGAGCACGGTGGGGCTCGGGTCCGTGACGATGAGGTGGAAGGAATAGTCGACCAGCGCCTGCCCCCGCGCCTTGGCGTGGTAGCTTTCGACGGCGGCGCGCAGGCTCTCGCCCCGCCGCTGGAGCGCGAAGGGGATCACGCAGGTGTTGCCGCCCGCGGCGGCGCTCGTCGTGCCGGAGCGGAACCCGTCCGCCATGGCGATGCCCTCGCCCTGGAACTGGTCGAGGTGGACGTGGCTGTCGATGCCGCCCGGCAGCACCAGCAACCCGGCGGCGTCGATGCTGCGCGCGGCGGGGCCGACGTCCTCGCCGAGCGCCACGATGCGGCCCTCGCGGATGCCGACGTCGCAGCGCATCGTGTCGGCCGCGGTGACGACGGTGCCGCCCCGGATGGCGAGGTCGAGCGTCATGTGGACTCCTCAGACTGGGTCATACGACGGGTTCACGGACGACCGCCGCCCTCTGCCGCCCATCGCAGGCGGGGATCCAGCGCGGGAAGGCGGCCGAAGGCCGACACTGTGCTCCCGCGTGTCGCCCATGGCGTGGTCGCAGGATCAGGGCAGCCTTCGGCCGAGCATTCTTTCGCTGGATTTCCGCCTGCGCGGGCATGAGCGGAGGAGGGAGTGCTCCGAGCCGATCCCGCAGAAGCCTCGTCACGGGATGAGCGTCGGGTGTTCCCCGTCCTCCAGGCCGGGCGCCTCGACGGGGCGCGGCACGGCGACGTCGAAGTACACGGTATCGAGGTCGACCGCGAAACCGACGGCGTCGAAGACGAGACGGTCGGAGGGGCAGGACAGCACGTCGAGCACCCACCCTTCCGGGCCGCGGCGACCATGCTCGACCCGCATCTGGCCCTGATAGACGAGCGCGATGTGTTGGAGGGTGGGCAGGCTGCGGTAGAAGTCGAACTTGGCGGCCCTGTCGTGCCGCATGGTGGAGCGCGACAGCACCTCCACCACTGCCACGGGATCGGGGACGAAACTGCGGTCGCGGCGCGGCCCGCAACGCACCACGATGTCAGGGATCGCCGCCGTGTCCTCGCCGCGATCGTCGGAGCATTGCACCCGCATTCCGTCCGCGTAGACGGGGCAGCCCGCGGCATTCATCGCGAGCCGCAGGCGGGCGAAGATCCCGCCTGCGATCTGCTGGTGATCCTCGGTCGCTTCCGGCATCGGGACGATGGCGCCGCCGACGAGCTCCCACCGCTCATCGTCCGGCCGCGCCGCCACGAAGGCCTCGTAGTCCACCACCGTGTTCGACCGGTCCCGCCTCGTCCCGTCAGCCATGGGGTCGCTCCCGAGCTCCCCCATCATAACCGAGACGGCGCGCTTCTCCAGCGCGTCGTCGCGGCCCCGTCAGTTCGCGTCGGCGCGCTGCGCGCGGGCCCTGTGCGACTTGCGGGGCTTGGTGATCGACGAGGTCGGGGCCATGACGGCGTGGCACGCCGGGCTGAGGCTGTCCAGCTTGGCGTTGAGGCAGCCCACGATGGCGCCCTCGTCCGGAATCTGGGACATGCACAGGCGGAACACGTCGGGCCGGCAGGCGTCCTCGTCCGATTGGCGGACGGCGTCCTGCGCGGCCGCGACGGAAATCTGCGCGAGGACGGCGGCGGCCGCGAGGAGGGCGGGCAAGCGGAACGGCATGGTGTCGTCTTTCGTCGGGCCGGGCGGGCGAAATCGAGGCGGGACAGGGAGCCGTCACGATCGGCCCTCGAAGTTAACATCGCCTTTGCGGGGCTCCGCCCTGCACCCGCCGAAGGGCCCGCCCTTCGGCACCCGTCATG
>CAXTFP010000224.1:0-5753 GCA_964243135.1 uncultured Lichenihabitans sp. | reverse complement strand
AGCCCGCCATGGCGGCCGCCGAGGTGGTGGCGTCGCGCGGCATGGCCGACAAGGTCTTCGTGATCGGCCACGATGGCCACCCGACGGCGGTCGACCGCATGCGCAAGCCGGGCTACCCGCAGCTCGCCACCACGGCCCAGGCCTTCGAGGTGTGGGGCGCCTATACTGGCTGGCTCATCAACGAGATCGTCGGCAAGGGCCGGGACGCCAAGCAGGTCGTGCCGGTGCCCACCGTCGAGTTCCCGGCGCCGCTGCTGGTTCAGGGCGTGAACCTGCCCGACCCCGGCAAGCCCACCTGGGACGCGACCGACCTCTACTACATCTATCGCGACCGGGCGATGCAGGGGATGAAGGCGTGACGCGCCACTGACGAAGGGTGCCCTCCCCGGCTCCGGGGAGGGCCGACGGCGGGACGGGGAGGCTTTCGACATGCATGGGACGGTCACGGCCGAGCCGCGCCTCGCGGTGCGGGGCATCGGCAAGACCTTCGGCGGCACCGCCGCCCTGCGCGACGTCGACCTGGCGATCGCGGCGGGCGAGATGTTGGCGCTGGTGGGCGCCAACGGCGCCGGCAAATCGACTCTGGTCAAGATCATCTGCGGGGCGCAGAGCGCCGACGCAGGCTCCATCTCGGTCGATGGACGTCCCGTCGTGTTCCGCACCGTCGCGGAGGCGCTCGCGGCCGGGATCGCGGTCGCCCACCAGCAGGTGGCCATCATCCCGTCGCTCACCGCGGCCGAGAACATCATGCTGGGCCACGAGCCGCTGCGCGGCGGCCTGATCCGCCAACGCCCGCTCTACGCCGAGGCCCGGGCCCTCGCCCAGCGCTTCGGCGTCGATATCCCGCTCGACCGCGAATGCGGCGAGCTCGGCATCGGCGAGAACAAGATCCTGGATATCCTGAAGGCGCTGAAGAGCGAGCCCGCCCTCTTGATCCTCGACGAGCCGACCGCGTCCCTGACGCTGAACGAGAGCCGGAAGCTGTTCGGCTTCCTGCGCGACCTCCGGGCCCAGGGCTTGGCGATCCTCTTCATCTCGCATCACATCAACGAGATCTTCGAGCAGTGCGACCGCGTCGCCGTGCTGAAGGACGGGGCGAAGGTCCACGACGGGCCCGTCGCCGACACCACGCCCGAGGCCGTGGTGCGGCTGATGGTGGGCCGCGCCGTCGAGGACGCCGACTGGCACAGCCACGCCCGGACCGGCGCGGTCGCGGTCCGCCTGTCGCGCATGCGGGTCGGGCCGCTCAGCGTGCCCGAGATGGTCGTCCACCGCGGCGAGGTGGTGGGCATCGCGGGCGTGCTGGGGGCCGGGCAGACCGACCTCGTCGAATGCCTCGCGGGCGCCCGGCGCGCGGAGGCGGTCGGCGAGGCCGCCGTCAACGGCCTGCCCCGCGTGCCCCGCAGCGTGGCCGAGGCCACCGCGCGGGGCATCTATCTCATCGCCGACAACCGGCTGAAGAAGGCGCTGTTCCCCGGGCTGAGCGTCGAGGAGAACCTGATGACGGGCTCGATCCGGCAGACGAGCCGGCTCGGCTTTACCCGGACCGGCCTGACGCTGGCGGCCGCGCGCGACATCATCGGGCGCCTGTCGGTCAAATGCGCCGGGCCGGCCCAGGACGTGATGCAGTTGTCGGGCGGCAACCAGCAGAAGCTGGCCTTCGGGCGCTGGCTGGTGCGCATGGACCGGCAGGCCGCCGCCGAGCCCCCGCTGTTGCTGCTCGACAACCCGACCGAGGGCGTCGACGTCGGCAGCAAGGCGGAGCTCTACGGGCTCGTGCGCGGCTTCGCCGAGCGAGGGGCCGCCGTGCTGATCGCCAGCGCCGAGTTCGGCGAGCTGCTGAAGCTCTGCGACCGGGTCTACTGCATCGCCCACGACACGCTCGGGACCTGCCTCGACCGGCGGGACTTCTCCGAGGAACGCCTGCTGCTGGAGGTGAACTGATCATGGCCCCGAACCCGCAGGCCGCCACCGGCGCCGTGCCGGCCACCGCATCCGCCAAGAACTCGATCGACTGGGGCGGGCTCGCGGCCCGCTACGGCACGGTCGCGGCCGCCCTCGTCATCTTCATGGCCTTCGCGCTGGCGAGCGACCGCTTCCTGTCGGTCAACAACATCAGCAACATCCTGATCCAGATCTCCGTGCTGATGATCGTGTCGTCCGGCCTCACCTTCGCGGTGGCGAGCGGCGAGTTCGACCTGTCGGTCGGCCAGGTCGCGAGCCTGTCGGGCGTGCTGGTGGCCGGGTTGATGATCTGGGCGGCGCTGCCCGTCGCCCTGGCGATCCCCCTCGCGGTGCTGGCCGGCGTCGCCATCGGGGTGGTCAATGGGCTGCTCGTCACCCGCCTGCGCATCCCCTCGCTGATCGCCACCCTGGCCATGGGGCCGATCGCGCTCGGGCTCAATTACGCCTACACCAACGGCGACTCAATCTACGCCAGCATGCCGCGCGAGTTCTACTTCATCGCTACCGGCAAGATCCTCGGCATCGTGCCGGTGCCGGTCGTCATCGCGCTGGTGATCGTCGGGGTCTTCTACGTTCTTCTGAATAAGACGCGGCTCGGGCGCGGCGTGGTGGCGACGGGCGCCAACATCCAGGCGGCCCGCCTGTCCGGCATCGCGGTGAACCGCTGCCGGCTGATCGCGCTGGCGCTGTCGGGACTCGGGGCCGCCATGGGCGGGGTGATGCTGACGGCGCGGCTCGGCACCGGCCAGTCGGGGGCGGGCGACGCCTACCTGCTCGACAGCCTCACGGCCGTGTTCCTCGGCATGACGGCCTTCAAGCCGGGCCGGGCCACCGTGCAGGGCACGCTGGTGGGCGTGGTCATCATCGGCATGCTGGACAACGGGTTGAACCTGCTCGGCGCGCCCTTCTACCTGCAGAACGAGGTGCGCGGCCTCGTGATGATCGCGGCCGTCAGCTTGGCGGTAATGCGCAGCGAGATCCGGTTCTTCTGATGGGCGACCCCCTCCCCGGCCCCGACCGGTTCCGGCTCGACGGCCGCACGGCCGTGGTCACGGGCGGCGCCCGCGGCATCGGGCGGGCCATCGCCTTCGCGCTCGCCGGGGCGGGCGCCGCCGTGACGGTGGCGGACCGCGATCGGGACGCCGCCGAGGCCACGGCCGCGGAACTGCGGGATCGTGGCGCCTCCGCCTTCGCGCTCGCTCTCGACGTCACGCGCGTCGCCGACGTCGAGGCCGCGGCGGCAGCCGGCGCCGTCGACATCCTCGTCAACAACGCCGGCCTCGTGACCAACGCGCCCGCCCTCGACACCACGGACGCGGACTGGCGGCGCGTGCTCGACGTCGACCTCGACGCGGTGTTCTGGTGCTCCCGCGCCTACGGCCGCGGCATGGTCGAGCGGGGGCGGGGCGCCATCGTCAACGTCGGCTCGATGGCGGGCGAGATCGTCGTCCATCCGCAGGGGCAGCCGGCCTACAACGCTGCCAAGGCGGCGGTCGCCATGCTGACCAAATCGCTGGCGGCCGAATGGGCGCGCAGCGGCGTCCGGGTCAACGCGGTGGCGCCCGGCTACACCGCGACCGAACTGACCCTGCTCGGCCGCAGCAGGCCCGAATGGTTCCAGACCTGGCTCGACCGGACCCCCATGGGCCGGCTCGGCGAGCCCGACGAGATCGCCGCCGTCGCGCTGTTCCTGGCCTCGGACGCGGCGAGCTTCATGACCGGATCGATCGTCACGGTCGACGGCGGCTACACCTGCTGGTGAGCGGCGCAACGGCCGCGGGAGGAGACACCATGGACCATCAGGGAAACGGACGGGTCGCGCTCGTCACCGGCGCGAGCCGGGGCATCGGGCGGGCCGTCACGCTCGGGCTGGCGGAGGCCGGCTTCGACATCGTGCTGAACGACGTCGCGCGCCAGGAGGGCGAGCTTCACGCGGTGAAGGCCGAGGTCGAAGCGCACGGGCGGCGCTGCTTCGCGGCCACCGCGGACGTGAGCCGCAAGGCCGAAGTCAGGGTCATGGTGGCCGGGGCCATCGCGGCCGCGGGCCGCATCGACGCTGTGATCAACAACGCCGGCATCCTGATCAGCAACTCGGTCGAGGATCTCGAGGAGGAGCAGTGGGACGCCGTGCTCGACGTCAACGCCAAGGGCACCTTCCTGGTCACCCAGGCCCTGCTGCCGCACATGCGCGAGCGTCGCTACGGGCGCATCGTCAATATCGCGTCGATCGGCGGCAAGCACGGCGCGCCCCTCCAGGCGCATTACTCGGCCTCCAAGGCCGCCGTCATGGGCTTCACGCGGGTGCTGGCGCAGGAGGTGGGCCCGGACGGCATCACGGCCAACTGCGTCTGCCCCGGCATCATCGTGACCGACATGGGCCGCACCAACCTCGCCGACCAGGCCAACGTCGACAAGTGGGTCGGCGTCACCGCGCTGCGGCGCCTCGGCCAGCCGGAGGACGTCGCCGGGCCGGTCGCCTTCCTGGCCTCCGACGCGTCGGCCTTCGTGACGGGACAGACCCTGAACGTGTGCGGAGGGATCGTCCTCAGTTGAGGGGGGACATGGACCGAAGGGCCTCTGGAAACATCGGATAGATCAGACGAACTCGATGTCGTGATCTTGTGAAGATCCGCTTTGGACATCCTCGGGTCGATGCCCTTGGACCTGTTTGAGCCACCTCCACTCGTCGGCGGACTCGTGAGCATCGGCCCGTCTTCATCGTGAGGAAAACGGTCGATGGCTCGGTGCTGAAGACTGGATGGAACGAGGTCGGGCCGCTTTCGAACGGCAGAGTCACCGAAGCGGACCTTCCCGCTTCCGGAACTGGGCCGAAAGAGATAGCCGCTTCTCGATCCCCCTGGCGAGTGCAGTCCCATCTGGCTTGGCAGCGCCAGCGACCGGGTGCCATCGTTTCCCCGCTTCGCCAGTAGCATCTTCTCGGGGCGATCATCGGGCTGCCGTTCACCGGAGTCGACCACGCCACGTCGCTGGACACCGGCGTCGTCCCAGCCGAAGCGCCAAGCCGGGCCACAGTGCGGTTCCATCTATGGCCGTGCGCCATGGCGGAGGCCGTCGACGAGCAGCGCCACCATGCGCCGGGCCTGGCCGACATCGCCGTCGCCCGCCGGCATCGCGAGCCGCAGGCCGGCGAGCAGCAGTTCGCCGGCCTCGACGTCGGCCCGCACCGCGCCGGCCGCCGAGGCCGCGTCGAGCAGCCCCTGGAGCGCGGGGCCCCACCGCCCTTCGAGATAGGTCGGCAGCGCCTCATAGGCCTTGTCGCCGGAATGCAGCGCCGACGCCAAGCCGCGCTTCTTCATGGCGAAGTCGACCAAGCCCAGCATCCACGCGGAGAGCGCTTCGAAGGGGCCGTGTTCTGCCGCGAGGGCGTTCGCCATCCCGACCCCGTTCTCGACCTGCTGGTGGACGATGGCCTTGATCAGGTCCGACCGCTGCGGAAAGTGGCGGTATACCGTCCCCACGCCCACCCCGGCCTTCTCCGCGATCTCCCGAACCGGCGCGTCCACGCCCGAGGTCGCGAACACCGCCATCGCGGCCCGCAGGAGCGCATCCATGTTGCGTCGCGCGTCGGCCCGAGCGGGTCGCCCAGGGCCATCGACGGGGAGCGGCTGATCGGCGGTCGCGCCACGCGGCTCTTCGTTCACGCAGATCCCCATTGCAAAGCGGAACTACGTTCCGTATAAAGGTGAACGGCGTTCCGTTTCATCCTGTAGCCCGACTTGACGGACTGCTCCACTGCCGAACGAGGAGACTGGCATTGGATACCTCAC
>CAXTFP010000223.1:0-5771 GCA_964243135.1 uncultured Lichenihabitans sp. | reverse complement strand
GTGACGGGGCAGGCCAGCCTCGGCGACTACCTCGAGCATTTCTTGCTGCCGACCTTCCTGGGCAAGGCCATCGGGGGCACCTCGCTGGTGGCGCTGCTCAACCATGCGCCCGTGCGGGAGGAACTCGACGGCGCTAAGGGGTGAGTCCGAAGGGCGAGGCAGGGCGCCGCGCCGTCTTCGATGCCCTCGCGGCGGAGCTGTCCTCGCCGCGATGACGGGGCTCGAACCGTCGGTCGGGATGGCTCAGCCCCTCCCGACCGGACTGAACGTCACGCCGTCGCCTTGGCGCGGCCGCGGCGGGGCTTTTTGGCGGGCGCGGCTTCGGCTTCCTCCGCGACCTCCGGCTCCGTCGGGGACTCGGCCTCGGCCGCCTCCGGCTCGGCTTCCATGACTTCGGGCTCGACCGCGTCGGGCTCCGTCACCTCGGCTTCGGATTCGGGCATCTCCAGGGCCGGGGTGCCGGCCTTGCGGCCGAGGCCCATGGTCTTGGCCAAGTTGGAGCGGGCGTCCGCATAGGCCGGAGCCACCATCGGGTAGTCCTTGGGCAGGCCCCACTTGTCGCGGTATTCCTGCGGCGACAGGCCGTGCTCCGAGTGGAGGTGGCGCTTGAGCGACTTGAAGCGCTTCCCGTCTTCGAGGCAGACGATATATTCGTTGGTGACGGACTTCTTGACAGGCACCTTGGGCTGCAACGGCTCCTTGACGGGCTCGGGTTTCGCGCCGTTGAGGATCTCCCCGAGCGAGTCGTGGACGGCCTGAAGCAGCGTCGGCAATTCGCTCACCGGCACGGAGTTATTCCGCACATAGGCCGACACGATCTCTGCGGCCATTTCGACGACGTTCAAATCTGTTTGTGTATCCGACATAGATGTCACGGCTCCTCGACTTTCATCGCAAGTAGAACGCTTTGCACAGCAAGGCAAGACAGACGGCCCTCCGAGGATCGACTTTCGGAGGAAAAACGGGTCCGGATGCCACTCTCCGATCTCCATCGAAGGTCGATCGCGGCCTGCGGCCTGCACCGGCCCCCTCGACGCTGTCCGGGCGTCGCGGCCGGGGACGGGTCGCTTCGTCGCGGGCCGCGACGGCCTTCGGTCGGAGCGCATCTGCTCCGGCGGCCCATGCCCCGGCGTTCGAAGGCTGGTATAGGGACGGGAGGTTACAGGCAGGGTGGACCGGCACTTGGGATCGATCGACGGTGCGGCGATGGCGCGGGTGGCGGCGCTGTGGTGCGCGATGGCGTGTGGCGCGGCGGCGGCCGGGCCGGCTCCCGGTCCGGCCGGGGTGGCGGCCGACCACCACGCCGTGGTCGACGCCGACCGCTATCCCTGGTCCGCGGTCGGCAAGCTGTTCAACTCCATCGGCGGCGCCTGCACGGCCGTCGCGGTCGCGCCCGACAAGGTGCTCACGGCCGCGCATTGCCTCTACGCTTTCCGCACGCATCGCTTCCTGCAGGCCGATTCCATCCACTTCCTGCTCGGCTACGCGCGGGGCGACTATCGGGTCCACGCCCGCGTCGCCTCCTACGCCGTCGGCCCCGGCTACGACCCCGCGGACGAGACCCGCACGGCCGCGGCCGACTGGGCGGTGCTCACCCTCGCCGAGCCGCTCCCCCCGGCGGTGCGCCCCCTCGCCCTGGCCGAGGCCGTGCCGGCCCCCGGCACCGGCATCGAGATCGGCGGCTTCGCCCAGGACCGCGCCTACCTGATGACGGCCGACGTCGACTGCCGGCTGCTCGGCCCCTCGGCCGGCACGCCCGTGCTCGGACACGACTGCACCATCGCGCACGGCGACAGCGGCGCCCCGCTCCTGGTCGCGGCCCGCGACGGCACCGTCGAGGCCTTCGCCGTGACGGTAGGGTTCTGGAGCGTCGGCGGCCGGCACGTCGCCATCGCGGCCCCCGTCACGGCCGGCATCCTGCCGACCGCGCGGGACCAGGCCGGGGATCTCGCCCCGTCGGAGGGTCGCCCGCGTCAGGCGCTGCGCTGAATGGCTGCCAATCTTTTGACGGTGTTGTTTTGCGGGCGCATGGACCGAGCCGTGCAGGGCGATGGGCAGCACGATCACGAACGACACCGCGTCCCGCCCCACGAAGCGGAAGCGATGCACGGCGAAGGCCGCGGCCGTGCCGGGCTTTTCGCCGGTGCAGCGCCGCGCCGATCAAGCCTCCTCTAGACCACCGGCCCAGCGTGTCGAATCGATGGCGCGACTGGTGGAGGTGTGGGGCCGGTCGTCGGCGCGCTCGCCCGGGTGACGGATCACGCCGCCCGGTTCGCCGCGCCGGCGCGCGCCTCGCCCCGGTCGTGCGCCAGCATGGCGGCGATGTTCCGGGCCTGCGTCGGCCGGCTGATGAGGTAGCCCTGCACCTCGGTGCAGCCTTCCGCGCGCAGCCGCTCCAACTGCGCGGGCGTCTCGATGCCCTCGGCCGTCGTCGCCATGCCGAGGCTGGCGCCCAGGCTCGTCACCGCGCGCACGATCGCGACCGCGTCGGCGCGCTCGGCGATGTCCGCGATGAAGGAGCGGTCGATCTTGATCTTGTCGAACGGGAAGGCCCGCAGGTAGCCCAGAGACGAATAGCCCGTGCCGAAGTCGTCCATGGCGATGCGGACGCCGAGGTCCTTGAGCCGGTGCAGGATGGACAGCGTCGCCTCGCTGTCCTGCAGCAGCACGCCCTCCGTGATCTCCAGTTCCAGGCGCCGCGGGTCGAGCCCGGATTGCCCGAGCGCCGCCACGACACTCAGCACGAGGGCCGGGCTGCGGAACTGCACGGGCGACAGGTTGACCGCGACTCGCACGTCGCCGGGCCAGGTCGCGGCCTCGCGGCAGGCGTCCCGCAGGACCCACTCGCCGAGCGGCACGATGAGGCCGATGTCCTCGGCCAGCGGGATGAAGTCGGCCGGGGGCACGAGGCCGCGGGTCGGGTGGCGCCAGCGCACGAGCGCTTCGAAACCGGAGATGCGGTCGGCGTCGAGCGACACGAGGGGTTGGTAGTGCAGCTCGAACTGGCCCGCGGCCAGCGCTTGGCGCAGATCGAGTTCGAGCTGGCGGCGCGTCTGCATGCGCGCGTCCATCTCCGGCTCGAAGAAGCGGAAGGTGCCGCGTCCCTCGCTCTTGGCGCGGTAGAGCGCCATGTCGGCGGCGCGCAGGAGCTGCCCGGGATCGTCGCCGTCGCCCGGCGACACCGCGACGCCCACGCTCAGGCCGACGTTGATCCGCTGCCCGTCGATCTCGTAGCCCCGTCCGACCTCGTCGATCAGCCGCCGGGCGAGGGCGCTCGCCTGCTCCGGCCGCATGCGCGGGACGAGCAGCGCGAATTCGTCGCCGCCCAGCCGCGCGGCCATGGCCGAACTGCCCGCGACCGCGTCGCAGACGCGCCGCGTGACCTCGCGCAGGAGCGCGTCCCCCATGGCGTGGCCGAGCGTGTCGTTGACGATCTTGAAGCGGTCGAGGTCGAGGCACATCACGGTCGCGCCCCCGTGCTCCACATCGCCGCCGCGCGCGCTCGCCTCCGCGAGGGCCTCGATCAGGTGCTCGTGGAAGAGCGTGCGATTCGGCAGATCGGTGAGCGCGTCGTGTCGCGCCATATGCGCGAGGCGCGCCTCGGCTTGCTGGCGGGCCGTGACGTCCGTGTAGGTCGCGACCCAGCCGCCGCCCTGCATGGGGTTGTAGCTGCCCTCGATGACGCGGTCCCCGTCGACGGCGAAGCGGAGCGAGAAGGGCGCGTTCCGCGCGAAGAGCGCGCGGCGTTCGGCCATGGTCTCGTCGGGGCTCTGCTCGGCCCGGGTGTCGCGCGCCCCGGTCCGGGCGATGAGTTCGGACAGGTGGGTTCCCGCTCGGGCGACGTCGGGGGTTAAAGCCGAAGATGTCGCGGTAGGCGCTGTTGCACACGATCAGGCGCAGATCGGCGTCGAGCATCAGGAGGCCCTGCGCCATGTTCGAGAGCGCGGCGTCGAGCACGCGGACGTGTTGCGCGTGCTCGATCTTGCCGGCGAGGCTCGCGGCCACGAAGGTCATCAGCTCCAAGAGGTCGCCGTCGAGTTCGGCCCGCTCGCGGGCGAAGAACTCCAGCACGACCTCGACCCGGCCGTCGACCACGACCGGAAAGGCGAAGCAGCCCCGCACGCCGCTGGCCCGCGCCGCCGCCGTCCGGAGGAAGTGCGGGTTCTCCGTCACGTCCGGGCAGGTCGCCGGACGGCCCTCCGCCGCGGCCCGCCCGACCAGGCCCGCGCCGGGCGCGAACACCATCCCCTCCGTGGCGGTGACGAAGGCCCGGGCGGAGTCCAGGTCCGTCGAGGGCGCGATGAACCACGTCCGCATCGTGGCCAGGACGCCGTCCTCGCTGCGGCGCCGATAGGCGTGCGCGATCGGCCATCCCGTGAAGCGCGCGACGATCTCCAGGCAGGCCGAGGTCGCGTCCTCGGGCGTGGCCAGGGCGGCGCAGGCCCGCGACACGTCCGTGAGAAGCGCGAGGATGGGGCGCAGCTCGCGGGGCGAAACCCGGTCGGAGCCGGCCTGGGCGTGCCGGCGGCGGGGCATGGTGATCGACATGACAGTGTCCCGTAAGCGCTCGGGGCGCCGACTTGGCCTCGATCGCGATCCGGGGGCCGCGAGCTTGGCACGCGGAAACGTTACAACAGGACGTTTACAAAGCCGTTTCATGCATGGTGCAGGTCGTCGAACCGAGGCAGCCTCATGGAGGACCAGGCCGGGCGGGCGATCGACTGCTGGCGCGCCGGCCGTCGTTGCAGAACGAAATAATTCTTGAGGTCATGAACCTCCGACTTCTCATTGATGGACCTCCCATCGATTTCCGGATCGAGATGACTCATCGGATCGGATCCCGAAAGGCGAGCCCTTTGGCGGCTTTCAGGGCGGAGCCCTGATGGATTATCTTCGTCTCGCCCAGGGCTCTGCCCTGAAACCCGCAAAAGGCTGATGACCTTTTGAAACCAGACTGACACTATGCTTGGGGCCGGATACCATGGCATCGAAAATGTCATCGGCCACCGCCATCAACCCGCGGTCGAAACGCCGGGCGACCAACGGCGGCTGGTCTCCTTCGAGCTGTCGTACTGGGCTTCGAAGATCGATGCGGCGAGCGTCGCGCGGACGTGCAGCGTGTCGGTCCCGGTGTTGCGGAAGCCGTGCGTCGCGCCGGCCGGGATCAGGACCGACTGATTGGCGGTGATCCTCGACGTCTCGCCGTTCAGCCACACCTCGGCGCTGCCCGACACCACTTCGAGCACCTCCTCGACGGCGTGGATGTGCGTCGGGGCCCCGAGGCCGGGATCGCAGAACTGGTCGAAGATGCAGAGCTGGCGGCCGCCGAGCAGGTAGGACATCCGCATCTGGGTCATCACGCCGTCCCGCCATCGTTCGAGCGGATAGTCAGCGTGGTCGATGATCTCCATGGACGATGGCCCTCCGTTGTCGTGGTCCGTCACCGACGCCGCGTCGACCGTTAGGCCACGCGGGGCAGGTACATGTCGCGCACGCGTTCGTCGCCCCGCAGCTTGTCGGCCGGCCCCGCGCAATGCACGCGGCCGTGGTCGAAGGCGTAGACGTAGTCGGCGATCTCGAACGAGAGGTCGACGTTCTGCTCGACCAGGATGATCGACGCCCCGCGTTCGGCGAGCCGGATCACGATCTCGAAGATCTGCTGGACGACCAGGGGCGCGAGGCCGAGCGAGGGTTCGTCGAGCAGCAGGAGGTCGGGGTCGCCCATGAGGGCGCGGCCGATGGCGAGCATCTGCTGCTGGCCGCCCGACAGG
>CAXTFP010000222.1:0-5810 GCA_964243135.1 uncultured Lichenihabitans sp. | reverse complement strand
CCTTCGCGTCGATCGGCCGCCCCCTGCCGGGCCGCTTCCTCGTCGTGGCGTCGCGCGATCCCGCCCTGGCCCTGCCCGAGGGCATCGCGCGCGCCGCCTCGCTCGACGAGGCCCTGGCCCGCGGACAGGCGCTGGCGGCGCTGCACGGCGCGGGCGAGGTGATGGTGGCGGGCGGGGCCGAGATCTACCGTGCCGCCATGGCGCGCGCCGACGCGCTGCTCCTCACCGAGGTCGACCTCGCACCCGAGGCCGACAGCTTCTTTCCTGCGATCGATCCCGCCCTATGGCGGGAAGTGTCGCGCGTCCCGCAGGCGCCGGGCTCGAACGATGAAGCGGGGTTCGACATCGTGGCCTGGGAGCGCCGCTGAGGGGTCCCCCGCGGCGTCCGGGCACGCCCGATTGCTGCGGCCGCCCCGCGCGCCTATATGGCATCCACGGCGCTTCGCCGTCGACGAGGAATGGGATGTCCTGGAGCAATCAAGGCGGCGGCGGCCCGTGGAAGCCCGGCAATTCGGGCCCGTGGGGCCAGGGCCCCAGCTCCAGCGGCGGCGGCGGGCAGATGCCCCCCGATCTCGAAGAGTTCATCCGCCGCAGCCAGACGCGGCTGAAGGGCCTGTTTCCCAATGGCGGCCTCGGGGCGCTGGGCCTCGCAGCGATCCTGCTGGCCGTGTTGCTGCTGTGGCTCGCCAGCGGCTTCTACACCGTGTCGCCCAACGAGGTCGGCATCAATCTCGTCTTCGGCCGCTACACCGGCAAGACGGCGGCGGGCCTGAACTACAACCTGCCCTATCCGATCGGCGACGTCGTGAAGCTCGCGGTCACGGACCGCAACGCCATCGATATCGGCTTCACGTCGAGCGCCGACGCCCGCCGCACCGCGCTGCAGACCAACTCCGACGTGCCGGCCGAGAGCCTGATGCTGACGGGCGATGACAACATCGCCGATGTGAAGTTTCGCGTCATTTGGCAGATCGACCCCGAGCATCCCGAATATTACGCCTTCAACCTGCGTCACCCGGACGAGACCGTGAAGGCCGTGTCGGAAAGCGCCATGCGCGAGGTGATCGGCCGCTCGCAGATCCAGAACATCTTGACCTCCGGCCGCAAAACCATCGAGCCGGCCGCGCAGGACCTCATCCAGAAGGTGCTGAACGATTACCGCATCGGCATTCTGGTGCTCCAGGTGCAGCTGCTGTCGGTCGATCCGCCCCAGCAGGTGATCTCGGCCTTCCGCGATGTGACGGCGGCCCAGCAGGACCAGCAGCGCCTGCGCAACGAGGCCGAGGCATACTCCAACAGGGTGGTGCCGGAGGCGCGCGGCGGCGCGGCCGCCATCGTGCAGGAGGCCGAGGGCTACAAGACTCAGACCGTGCAGGAGGCCGCCGGTCAGGCGTCGCGCTTCGACCAGATCTATGCCCAGTATAAGAACGCTCCCGACATCACGCGCGAGCGCATCTACATCGAAACCATGGAGGCCGTCCTGGCCGGCGCCGACAAGACCATCATCGATAAGGGCGGCCCGGGCGTGCTGCCGGTGCTGCCGCTCGGCGCCGATAAGGCCGTGCCCGGCCTCGGAGTGAAGCCATGAGGGTCGGCGGCTCCATCGCCATCGCGCTGCTCGTCCTCATCCTCGTCGCGGTGAGCGGTGCGGTCTTCACGGTGGACCAGACCGAACAGGCGCTGGTCCTCTATTTCGGCCAGCCGGTGCGCGTCATTCAGGACCCGGGCCTCCACGCCAAGATCCCGTTCTTCGAGAGCGTGGTGGATCTCGACAATCGCATCCTGGACCTCGAATCGGACAAGCAGGAGGTGCTGGCTTCCGACAACCAGCGCATCCTGGTCGACGCCTTCGTGCGCTACCACATCTCCGACCCCTTGAACTTCTACCAAGCGGTCGGCTCGGTGGCGCGGGCCAACAACCAGCTCGGCTCGATCCTGAACTCGGCCCTGCGCCGCGTGCTGGGCGAGGCCACGCTGCCGCAGATCGTGCGCGACAAGCGCGCCGACCTCATGGTCAGCATCCGCGATCTCGTGAACACCGAGGGCGCCCGGCTCGGCGTCACGGTCAACGATGTGCGGATCCGCCGCGCCGACCTGCCGGCGGAGCTGAGCGAGAAGATCTACGGTCGCATGCAGAGCGAGCGCGCCCGGCAGGCCGCCGAGTTCCGCGCCCAGGGGTCGGAGCAGGCCCAGACCATCCGGGCCGACGCCGACCGTCAGGTCGTGGTGCTGCGCGCGGAGGCCCAGAAGACGGGCGACACGCTGCGGGGCACGGGCGATGCCGAGCGCAACAGGATCTTCGCCGAGGCCTACGGCCGAGACCCGAAGTTCTTCTCCTTCTACCGCTCCATGCAGGCCTACGTGTCGAGCCTGCGGCCCGACCGGACGAAGCTGGTGCTGAGCCCGGACTCGGACTTCTTCCGCTTCTTCAACGATCCGAACGGGACGGCCGGCACGCCTGCGCCCGCCGTCCCGCCTCCCCCGGCGCCGTGACGGCGGACGACCCCGCGGCCTTCGTGCCGCGGGGTCGCCGAATTGCCGGCCCCCCTCGCTTCTGTATGATGCGGGCGTCGCGGCCGGGCGATCGAGAGCCGGCATCCGCGGCTCGACCTCCTCCGCGGATCACGCCCATGCCCGTCGCCCCCCTCCCGCCGACCCCGCGCCGCGGCGCCTCCACCCTGGCCCGGCGCGCGGCCCTGTCGGTCGCCCTGGCGGCGCTCGTCATACCCCTGTCTCCGGGCGCGCGGGCCAAGGGGCTCGATTCCCTCGCCGATCTCGCGGCCGGCGTCACGGATGCGGTGGTCAACATCTCGGCCGCGCAGGTGACGGAGGGCAAGGCCGCCAGCGCCGCGCCCAAACCCGCGCCCAAACCCGCGCCCGGCACGCCGCTCGACGACCTGTTCGAGCAGTTCTTCAAGCGCCAGCTCGGCAAGAAGGGCGGCGGCGAGGGCGGTGACGACGATGCGCCGCACGGGCGCCGCTCCAACTCGCTCGGCTCGGGCTTCATCATCGACCCCGCCGGCATCGTCATCACCAACAACCACGTGATCGACGGCGCCAACGACATCACCGTGATCCTGACGGACGGCACCAAGCTCAAGGCCGAGCTGCTGGGCAAGGACAGTAAGGTGGATGTCGCGGTGCTGAAGGTCACGCCGGCGCACCCGCTGAAGTCCGTCCCCTTCGGGGACAGCGACCTGATGCGGGTGGGCGACCCCGTGATGGCGGTCGGCAATCCCTTCGGCCTCGGCGGCACCGTCACGGCCGGCATCGTCTCGGCCCGCCATCGCAACATCGATTCGGGTCCCTACGACAACTACATCCAGACTGACGCCTCCATCAACAAGGGCAATTCCGGCGGGCCGCTGTTCGACATGAAGGGCGAGGTCATCGGCATCAACACGGCGATTTTTTCGCCGTCCGGCGGCTCCATCGGCATCGGCTTCGCTACCCCCTCCGACACGGTGCTGCCGATCATCGACCAGCTGCGCGAGTTCCACGAGGTGCGCCGCGGCTGGCTCGGCGTGCACGTCCAGCCCGTGTCGGACGAGGTGTCGGACGCCCTGGGGCTGGGGTCGCCCCACGGCGCTCTGGTGGCCGGCCTCGACGACAACGGGCCGGCCGGCCCGGCGGGGCTGAAGACCGGCGACGTGATCGTGAGCTTCGACGGCCACGGCGTGCGCGAGTCGCGCGACCTCCCGGCCCTGGTCGCGGCGGCGCCGGTCGGCAAGGACGTGACGGTGTCGGTCATCCGCGACGGCAAGCCCCAGGACCTGACGGTGAAGCTCGGCCGGCTCGACGCGCCCGTGCAGGCCGCGAGCCTCGATAAGGCGCCCCCGGCCGACGCGCCGAAGCCGGCCGCCCAGGCGGCGCTCGGCATGGGGCTCATCCCGCTCGACGACGGGTTCCGCAAGCGATACGGCATCAAGGACAGCGTGCAGGGCGTCGCGGTCACGGCCGTCGAGCCCGGCTCCCCCGCCGCCGACAAGGTCAAGCCCGGCGACGTGGTAGTGGAGGTGAACCAGGTCGCGGTCGGCGACCCGGCCGACATGCTGAGCAAGATCGACGCCGTGAAGAGCAACGGCAAGAAGACCGCGCTGCTGCTCGTGTCCAACGCCCAGGGCGACGTCCGTTATGTGGCGCTGTCGCTGAACTGAAGCGCCCCGCCTCAGCTCCGCCGCTGTGCCGTGAAGCGCGCGGCATGGGCGAGGTCGGCGGCGCGCGCCGGCGGGAAGACGGATAGCGCCTCGACGGCCTCCTCGGCCAGCGCGTCGCGGCGGCGCTTGGCAGCGTCGAGGCCCAGCGCCGCCACCAGCGTGGCCTTGTTGCGCTCCGCGTCCTTGCCGGCCGCCTTGCCGAGCGTGGCCGCGTCGCTTTCGGTGTCGAGGATGTCATCCGCCACCTGGAAGCAGGCGCCGAGCGCGCGGCCGTAGCGGCGCAGGGCGTCGCGCTCGTCCGCATCGGCCCTCCCCAGGATGGCCCCGGCCTCGACGCCGAAGAGCAGCAGCGCCCCGGTCTTCATGGACTGCATCCGCATCACGAAGCCCGCCTCGTGGGGCGCCGCGGCGCGCTCGGCTTCGAGGTCGAGCGCCTGCCCCCCCACCATGCCGCCGAGCCCCGAGGCGCGGGCGAGGCCCAGCACCAGGGCGGCCCGCACCGCCGGGTCGGCGTGGGTGCGCTCGTCCGCCACCACGTCGAAGGCGTAGGTCAGCAGCGCGTCGCCCGACAGGATGGCCGTGGCCTCGTCGAAGGCCCTGTGGGCCGTGGGACGGCCGCGGCGCAGGTCGTCGTCGTCCATGGCGGGCAGGTCGTCGTGGACCAGCGAGTAGCAATGGATCATCTCCAGGGCGGCGCCCGCGCGCAGCGCCCCCTCGCCTTCGGCGCCGAACAGTTGGGCCGTGGCGGCCACCAGGAAGGGCCGCAGCCGCTTGCCGCCGCCCAGCGTCGAATAGCGCATGGCCTCGAGCAGCCGGCCCGGCCGGCCCACCTCCCCCGGCAGGGCCGCGGGCGCCAGCAGCCCGTCGAGCACCGCCTCGACCGCATCGGCGGCCGACTTCAGGCGGCTCTCGAAGGTGTCCGAAGGCGCTTCGGTCGGCATGGGAGACTCCGGATGGGTGCGGCACGGCGCCGGTCAAGCTCCGGGCTTTTGGCCGCTCCATCCCCCAGGGTCAAGCGGCGGGCCCGGATGGGGGTTGAGGGGAGGCGAGGGCGTCGGCACGGCGCAGGAACAGCAGTTGGGCGATGCCGGCCTCCCGCCGCTCGACGAGGGCGAAGCCCTCCGGCGCCGCCACGGCGGAGGACCCGGCCTCCTCCAGCACACAGAGCGCCCCCGGCGCGAGCCAGCGCCCCCAGAGCAGCGCCGCCAGCGCCGCCTCGCCGAGGCCCTGCCCGTAGGGAGGGTCCAGGAAGGCCAAGTCGAACGGCGCGGCCGCCACGTCGCCGAGTTTCCGGGCGTCGCGGCGGAAGATGCGGCACAGGCCCGCCACGCCCAGAGCCTCGACGTTGTCGCGGATCAACGCCCGCGCTTCCGCGCCCTCCTCGACGAAGAGGGCGTGCGCGGCCCCGCGCGACAGGGCCTCGAGGCCGAGCGCGCCCGTGCCGGCGAAGAGGTCGATCACCCGCGCGCCCGACACGGGGTCGCCGTAGCCGTGGAGCAGCACGTCGAACAGGGTTTCGCGCAGGCGGTCGGAGGTGGGGCGCGTGGCGTCCGAGGAGGGTGTCCGCAGCGCCCGGCCGCGGAACCGCCCCCCGACGATCCTCACGGCCGGCCGCTCGGGGGCTTGCCGCCGCGGGGCCGGCCGCCGCCGGGG
>CAXTFP010000221.1:0-5875 GCA_964243135.1 uncultured Lichenihabitans sp. | reverse complement strand
CGTGCCGCCCGAGCGCCGCGCCGCCGCGGCCGCCCGCTTCCTCGCCGCCCAGGGGGCGGCGCTCGACGAGGACCGCCGGGCGGACCTCGCCGCGCAGGCGCTGGCCGTGATTGGGGACCCGGCCCTGGTGCCTCTGTTCGGGCCGGAATCGCGCGCCGAGGTGGCCGTGACGGCGAGCGTGCGCCTGCCGGGCGGGCGCCTCGTCGACGTGACCGGGCAGGTCGACCGCATCGGCGTCGCGCCCGACGCCGTCCACATCGCCGACTTCAAGACCGGCGCGCCCGGCGAGGTGACGCCGAAGCAGGTCCTGCAGCTCGCCCTCTACCGCGCCGCCGTCGAGCCCCTCTACCCCGACCATCGGCTGCGCACGCACCTCGTCTGGACCGCGAGCGGCGAGGTGGTGGAGGTGTCGGCGGCGGAGTGCAGCAATGCGCTGGAGACTATGGGATAGACGGCCGCTGCGAACCGAGGCAGGCTGCTATAGGTGCCGATCTCTGAACTGTGGGCCTACGTATGACCAAGCTGTTGGACAAAGCCTTCGCCGCGATCAGCCGTCTGCCGGACCGCGAGCAGGACGAATTGGCTGCCGCGCTGATCGACTTCACTGCTCCGGGGACCGAGGGTGAGGCGATCAATCCAGCTCACCTCGCCGCCATCGACGAAGGCCTCGCCCAACTCGAGCGCGGAGAATTCGCTTCTGACGAAGAGGTCGAAGCGGCCTTCCGCTGTTTCGATCCTTGAAGGTTCGGTTGCTGTCGCAAGCAGCGCAGGACCTTGTGGATATCGGCCAATATTACGCGCGCAAAAACCCGAAAGCGACGGTCACGGTTCGATCTGCCATCTCGGCGTCGCTTCGTTTGCTCGGCCTGTACCCTGAGATCGGCCGATTGCAGCGGGATCGAAGCCTTCGCAAGCTGGTGGTGCCGCGCTTCGGCTATCTCATCTACTACAGGGTCGATCGAGAAGCGGGCGTTGTGGCCATCGTCACGATTAGACACGCGTCGCGAGCTCGTGAATTCGACGATGCTTGAGCCGGTGAGCCTGGAAGCCGAACGCGAGTACAATCTTTGAAAGAATGAGCGCAACCTCGGCCCGGACTGCCCTGCGCCGGGCCGTCCGTCAGTGCCCCACCGCCATGTCGAGCGGCGGCTCCACGCCCTCCGGGATGGGGGGCACGAAGGGGGCGTCGCCGACGCGGGCGCGGTGGTCGGCCCTTGCGCGGGCGAGGGCATCCGGGTCCTGGAGGAGCGCGATGGCGGTCGCGGCCATGGCCTTGGCGACGTGCACCATGCCCTTGTGGGCGGCCGCCGACTTGCCCTGCGCCGTGAGCTGCCAGGAATGGCCCGGCGTGCCGATCGCATAGGTCGTGCCGACGGCCTGGACGGTGGGCACGGCCCAGCTCACGGAACCCACGTCCGTCGAGCCGATGTCGTCGACCGACCAGTCGTCGCGCTCCACGAGCCAGTCCCCGAGCGGCGCGTCGCGGCGCGGCGCCTGGCCGGCGCGCTTGAAGCAGGCCAAGATGTCGTCCTCCCGCAGCGTGCCCTGGATGGCCCGCGCGAAGGCGCGGTCGGCGTCGTCGAAGATCGGCGGGCCGAGGTGCCGGAACTCGCGGGCCATCACCTCCTCCAGCGGGCCGTTGCCGATGAGGTTGGCGTCGCCGCTGAGGATCCGGTGGTCGACGGCCGTCTCGGTCATCAGGGCGGCGCCCTGCGCCACCTTCACGACGCGCGGGAAGAGCTCGCGCAGCGTGCCGAGGTCGCGCGCCCGCACGAGGTAGCGCACGCGCGCCTTCGCCTGGACCACGTTGGGCGCGATGCCGCCCGCGTCGAGCAGCGCGTAATGCACGCGGGCGCTCGACGGCATGTGCTCGCGCATGTAGTTGACGCCGACGTTCATCAGCTCCACGGCGTCGAGCGCGCTGCGGCCGAGGTGGGGGGCCGCGGCCGCGTGGGCGGCGCGGCCGAGGAAGGTGAAGTCCGCCTCGATGCAGGCCAGCGACGCGGCCACCCGCACGCCCGTGAAGGCGGAAGGGTGCCAGCAGATGGCGGCGTCGACGTCCGCGAAGGCCCCGGCCCGCACCATGTAGGTCTTGCCCGAGCCGCCCTCCTCGGCGGGGCAGCCGTAGTAGCGCACGCGGCCCTTGAGGCCGTGGGCCCGGAGGTAGTCCTTGACGGCGGTGGCGGCCAGCAGCGAGGCCGAGCCGAGCAGGTTGTGGCCGCAGCCGTGCCCGTGGCCGGCGCCCGGCAGGGGACGGTGCTCGGCGACGCCGGGCTCCTGGCTCAGGCCCGGCAGCGCGTCGAACTCGCCCATGATGGCGATCACCGGCCCCCCGTCGCCGGCCTCCCCGATCATGGCGGTCGGCATGCCGGCGACCCCGTCCGTGACCGCGAAGCCCTGGCGCCGCAGCATCGCGACGTGTTCGGCCGCCGAGCGGTGCTCGCTGAAGTTCAGCTCCGGCGTGTCGAAGACGCGGTCGGCGAGGCCCTGGAAGTCCTCGCGCTTCGCTTCCACCAGGCGCCAGATCTCTTGCGTGTTGGTCATGGGGACTCCGGCGGTCGGCTGGGACGGATCGCGGGGTGGAAGGCCGCCGGGGCGATCATCGCGCGCCGCGCCCGGCGAGGAAACCCCGAAGCGGACCGCCGCACGCCATTGGGCCACCCGCGGCCCGCGTGTTGCACTGCATCCATCGGGCCAGGGCGATCGTTGACCGCCGTCGCTTCGGCCTCCGCCGAGGCCGGCCCCACCTCGGAGACGGACCATGGACATCGGCTTCATCGGCCTCGGCAGCATGGGCATCGCCATGGCGCGCAACCTCGTCGTGGCGGGCCACGCGGTCAAGGCGTGGAACCGCTCGCCGGAGGCGGCGCGGGGGTTGGAGGGCGCGACGGTCGTGTCTTCGCCGGCCGAGGCTTTCGGGGGCGACGCCGTCGTCACCATGCTGGGCGACGACGCCGCGGTGCGGAGCGTGATCCTCGACTCGGGGGCGCTGGCGGGGGCGCGGCGCGGCCTCGTCCACGTCATGGCCGCGACCATCTCGGTGGCGCTGGCCGAGGAGCTCGTGGTCCGCCACCGCGAGGCGGGCCTCGGCTACGTGTCGGCTCCCGTGTTCGGCCGCCCCCCGGCGGCGGCGGCGGCCCAGCTCAACATCGTCGCGGCCGGCGATCCGGAGGCCATCGCCCGCGTGCAGCCGCTGTTCGACGTCCTGGGCGCGAAGACGTGGCGGGTCGGCGACGAGCCGCAGCGCGCCAACGCCGTCAAGCTCGCCGGCAACATGATGATCGCCCTGGCGATCGAGGCCATGGCGGAGGCGACCGCGCTGACGGAAAGCTACGGCGTGGCCAGCGCCGACTTCCTGGACATCGTCACCAACACCATGTTCGCCTGCCCGGCCTACAAGGGCTACGGCGAGTCCATCGCCAAGGCCCGCTACGAGCCGGCGGGCTTCAAGCTGCGGCTGGGGCTGAAGGACGTGAGGCTGGCGCTCGACGCCGCGGCCGCGAAGGGCGAGTCGCTACCCGCCGCGGAGGTGGTGCGCGACCGGCTGACGGAGGGCGTTGAGAAGGGCATGGGCGAGCACGACTGGTCGGCCCTGGCCGAGGTGGCGCACGGCCGGGCCGGTGCCGGGCGCTGACCTCTGGGCATCACAGTCCGCCGCCGTTCGGCCGCGTGTTGGGCAACTTGGAATATTGGATCGAGCAGTGGCCGTCCCCGAAATCGGCGAAGACGACGAGGTTGTCGGCGTCGAGGTCGTGCCAGCGCAGGGTGGGTGCGCTCCGCGGGTCGGCCTGGCCTTCCGGCGTCCCGTGGTGGGCGATCAGAGTCGTGCGGACCACAGGGCAACTCACAGGGCCGGCGGGGATCAGCGCGACGTCGTCGAGCGCGTCCTCGGCGTCGAACCGGAACACGGCCGTGAAGGGGACCGACCCGGCCGTGTAGGGGGCGGCCAGCTCGGCCCTTAAGCCCTCGGCGTCGAGGCCGCGGTCGTCATTGGGCTTGGCGCCGCCGCCGGAAGCGGCCTCGACCTCGGCGGGCGACATGCCCCATTGGGAATATTGCCAGTCGGCCGCCGCGGGCGTGGCCCAGCACCCCAGGCAGATCAGGGCGGCGAGGCTCACGGACGGGCGCATTCCGAGCCTCACACGGCCCCGGTCAGGGCCGCCAGCACCTCGGCCGGCACCCAGGGCTTCGACACGAAGCGGATGTTGCCCGGCAGCAGGTCGCCCTTGGGGTGGACATGGCCCGAGGTCACCAGAACCGTGATGGCCGGCCAGTTGATGGCGACGTATTCGGCGAGGTCGAGCCCGTCGGTGTCGCCTGGCATCTGCACGTCCGTGAACACCGCGCCGACGCTGTCCGACTGCTCCAGCACGTAGGCCAGGGCGCTGTCGCCGGTCTCCATCTGGACGACGTCGAGCCCGGCCTCCTCCAGCATAGCGGCCGCGTCCATCCTCAGCATCGGGTCGTCCTCGACCACCAGCACCCGCTTCGACACCACGATTGCGCCCCCCACCGTTTCGACGTCAAGCCACGCCGCGGTACCCCGGTTCCCGACGGAGGACGCCCGGGCGGCAAGGGGCCGCGGGAGCGGGGCGCGTCACAGCGGGAGGCCGGCGGCCCGCGCCCCCGCCTCGGGCGGGACGGGCTCGACCAGCGCGGGATCGTCCCCGCCGCCGACGCCGTTGACGCGCCGCGACACGGGCCATTCCCGCAGGCTCGCCTCGGCGGCCGGCCGCAGCACCTCCGGCCCGGCCCCGCCCCCGAGCCAAGGCTCGACGTCCGCGGCGCCGAGCAGCACCGGCATGCGGTCGTGGTAAGGCGCCATCCAGGCGTTGGCCCCCGACACGATCACCGTGCAGGACAGGACCTGATCGCCCGAGGCCGGGTCGGTCCAGCGGTCCCACAGGCCCGCGAAGAGGAGGGTGCCGCCCGCGGCGTCCGAGAAATAGTGGGGCTGCTTGCCGCCGGCCGCGCCGGTCCACTCGAAGAAGCCCGAAGCCGGCACGACGCAGCGCCGACGACGGAAGGCGTCGCGGAACATGGGCTTGGCCGACACCGTCTCGGCGCGGGCGTTGAATGTCGCGGGGATCTCCTTCAGCGGCTTCTTCCACCAGGACGGCACGAGTCCCCATCGCATGGGCAGCACCTCGCGGCCCTGCCCGCGGTCGGCGACCGCGTCGACCGCCGTCGTGGGGGCGATGTTGTAGCGCGGCCGCAGGTTCTGCGGCGCCCCGATCAGGTCCAGGAGGGCGTGGAGCTCGAACCAGGTGTAGCCCTGAACGAATCGCCCGCACATCGTCCGCTCCCTCAGCCCACCGCGATGCCGCAGCGCCCCGCAGCCGCCCTGATATGGCGCTGCATGGCGCCCTCCGCACCCCCGGCGTCGCGCGCCGCAAGGCGGTCCAGGATTTCCCGGTGCTCCGCCAGCGTTTCGCCGCGCCGGGCCGCCAGCGCCATCGGCAGGCGCTGGCTCTCGACCACCATGTCGCGCATGGGGCGGACCATGGCGGCGAGGACCGGGTTGGCCGCGGCCTCGACCACGAGGTCGTGGAATGCGGCGTCGGCCCGCGCCATGGCGGGCACGTCCTCCCGGGCCAGCGCCGAGGCCATGGCCTCCACGGCGTCGTCGAGGCGCCGCGCCGCGTCCGCCCCCCAGCGCGCGGCGGCGAGCCGCGCCGCGTAGCCTTCCAGCCCCAGGCGGGCCTCGTAGACGTCGCGCGGGCTGGCCCTGTCCGAGAAGCGCCACAGCGGCGCCCGCGCCTCCGGCGACGCCACGTAGACGCCGCTTCCGACCCGAACGGAGACGAGGCCCATGGCTTCCAGCACCGAGATGGCTTCGCGCAGGCTCGGCCGGCTCACGCCCAGGCGTTCGGAC
>CAXTFP010000220.1:0-5896 GCA_964243135.1 uncultured Lichenihabitans sp. | reverse complement strand
CGCGACAACACCATGATGCTCTTCGCCGACGCCAAGAAGATGGTCGACACCATCATCAAGAACCTCGACTGACGGCGCGCCGGGCGGCCCGAGCCGGCGACCGGGGTGGTTTCCACGACGTCACACCAACCGTTGGAACACGATTTCCCCGGCTTCGGTGCGGAGAAAACAAGGTGGCAAACGCCCCCTCTTCCGGTTAGTGCTTGAGCTCGCACCGACTCCCCAGCGGCCCCCGACCGCTTTGGAACCGGTTTGAAAGCGGGACGGATCTTCCGATCCCCTCCCGCCGCGCTGCGGCTCAGGGCCCGTGGACGCTGCGTTCGGAAGGGTGGCCGAGTGGTTTAAGGCAGCGGTCTTGAAAACCGCCGTGGGTGAAAGCCTACCGTGGGTTCGAATCCCACCCCTTCCGCCAGGCGTGCAGGACGCGCCGTGGTGCCGCCGTACCGGGATGCAACTTCGGCGGAGGCGTCCGCCGCCGGCCGATCTCGTCGTCACGTCGGCTTTCGGAGCAGCCCGAGTCGCCCACCGATCAATCGGTCCACGACGCGGCGCGGCAGCGACGTCGGCAGGGTCCAGTTGAACAGCCGTCCCGGCACCGGCGCGTAGCGCGAGCGGGGCTTGGCCGCCGTCAGCGCGGTCAGCACGACATCGCCGATGCGCTCGGGCGCCAGCCCCTTGCGCCCGTTCTCGATCATCGTGTCGCGGAATGCCCTGAACGGCCGTTCCCACACCGTGCCGGCGAGATGATCGGACGGGGCTGCCTCCGCCTTGTCCCAGGTGGGCGTCGCGACGGAGCCCGGCCCGACGATCACCACGTCGATGCCGACCAGTTGCAGTTCGCGGCGCAGGCTCTCCGAGAAGCCCTCGACGCCGTGCTTGGACGCTGCGTAGGCGCCGAGGAACGGTGGCCCGATCCTGCCGCCGACCGAGCTGATGTTGACGACTCGCCCCTTCGGCCCGGCTAGACCCGGCTCGGCGCCGAGCAACGGCGCGAAGGCCCGCGTGACAGCGAACAGGCCGACGAGGTTCACCTCGATCTGCCGGCGGAAGTTCGCGACCGTCTGGACGAGGAGCGGGTCGGCCAGGGCCATGCCGGCATTGTTCACCAATCCGTCGAGGGTATGGCCGGCCAGGCGTGCCCTGACCGCCGCGGAAACCGCCACCACCGCGCCGTCGTCCTCGACGTCGAAGACGAGGGGGACAAACATCTCGCCGAATGCGGCGCGCAGCGGCTGGGCGTCAGCGTCCTTCCTGACGCTGCCGAAGACGCGCCACCCTGCCCCGACCATCACGGACGCGATGCCCCGGCCGATCCCGGTCGAGACACCGGTCACGACGACGTTCTTCATCTCGCCCTCCATTTGTTGACAATGTCAACGTAGGGGCTGTGTTGACAATGTCAACCTCTGAGGTCAGACCTCCATCATGAGCGAGAGCACCAAGGCACGCCTCGTCGCGGCCGCGTCCGACCTGCTCGATGCGGGCGGGCAGGGAGCGGTCACGCTGCGGGCCGTCGGCGATAGGATCGGCGTGTCGCACAACGCGCCTTACCGGCATTTCCGCGACCGCAACGACCTGTTGGCTGCGGTCGCGGAGCGGGACTTCGACGGGCTGAGGGCGGCGTTTCAGGCCAGGGCGGACGAGGAGCCAGAGGCCGGTCCCGCGGTGAGGGCGGCCGCGATGGCACTGGTCGCCTATGCGCGGGCGCATCCGGCCCGCTACCGCCTATTGTTCAGCGATCCGGACCTCGTCTCGGAGGGCGGGACCATGGAGGGCGCGGCCTGGGAGGCGTTCCAGGCCTTCGACGGCATCGTCGGGCGATGCCGGTTCGGCGATCGCCTGCCGGTCGGGACGACGCGGCTGACCGGGCTGATCTACGCCACGCTCCACGGGGCGATCGACCTCGACCTCGGCGGCCGCGCCCGGGACGCAAAGGGCCTGGGCAGCATCGAGGCGACCCTGGATCTCCTGCTCAACCTGCTGGCTGGTCCCGAGGGGACGGGTGGAGCGGATCGCGGGCCTGCCGCCTCGTTCCGCCCGCCAGCGCGCTCCCCGAGTCGGACGCCTTCGCGTTGACGATCCCCCCGGGATAGTGCCACCCTCTCATCCGCCGAGGCGCCGCGCCGCTCCACGGGCTCGTGATTCGGCCTGCCGTCCCGATGCCCGCCGGGTCCTTCCGCCGGAGCCGGGCGCCACCGAGGATCGACACCATGAGAGCCGTTCTGATCGCCGGCATCCTGATCGCCGGCCTGTCGGGCGCCCGGGCCGACGGGACCTGTATGACCAACGCCGCCGACAAGAAGCTCGCCGGCGCCGCCAAGACGAGCTTCATGGGCAAGTGCCAGAGGAACGCGTCCGCCACCTGCGACGCCGCGGCGGCCGACAAGAAGCTCGCCGGCGCCGCCAAGACCTCCTTCACCAAGAAATGCGTCAAGGACGCCGTCGGGAGCTGACGCTGCACGGGCGGATCCCTCGCGGGTGAGGGCGCCCGCGGCGGGCGGGACGGAGCGGGTGCCCACGCCGTCGCCGCCTCTACAGCAGCGCAACGTCGACGCCATCGCCAAGGTCGAGAACGCGGTGATGGGGGAGCGCTCGGCCGGCGACCGGGCCGTGCGGTGGCTGACCCGCAGGGTCGGCACGACCGGCTCCGTCCTGCTGCACGCGGCCGCGGTCGCGGGCTGGATCGCCTGGAACGACGGGCTGCACGGTGCCTTCCCCGCCTTCGACCCCTCGCCCTACCCGCTGCTCGCCCTGGTGGCGTCCGTCGAGGCCATCCTGCTCGGCCTGTTGATCCTGACGTCGCAGAACCGGCTGCAGCACGAGGCCGAACGGCGCGCCCACCTCACCCTGCAGATCGGCATGATGGCCGAGCGGGAGGGCACGCAGGTGCTGCAGATGCTGAACCGCCTGTGCCGGCAGGCCGGCGTGGCGGGGGCGACGCCCGAGTTGCTCGACGAGCTGACCTCCGATACCGATCCCGAGACGATCGCCGCGACGCTGAAGTCGTCGATGCCGGTCGAGGAATGAGTCTGACCAGGGGAGGCTGCATCATGCAGGCACGGCGTTTGGGGCGCTCCGACATCACGGTCATGCCCTGGTGCTTCGGCGGCAACGTGTTCGGCTGGACGGCGGACCGCGAAACGTCCTTCGCCCTGCTCGACGCCTTCGTGGGAGCGGGCTTCGACTTCATCGACACCGCCGACGTCTACTCGAAATGGGTGCCGGGCCACTCGGGCGGCGAGTCCGAGACGGTGATCGGCGAGTGGCTGGCCGCGCGGGGCGGGCGCGACCGCGTCGTCATCGCCACCAAGGTCGGCATGGGACAGCCCGACCGGACGGGCCGCCTCGACCGCGCCCACATCGCCGAATCGATCGAGGGATCGCTGAAGCGGCTGCGGACGGATTACGTCGACCTCTACCAGTCGCACGCCGACGACGACCAGACGCCCGTAGAGGAGACGCTGGACGCCTATGGTGCCCTGGTGAAGGCCGGCAAGGTGCGGATCATCGGCGCGTCCAACTTCTCGGCCGCGCGGCTCCGGGCCTCGCTCGACGCCAGCGCGGCCCACGGCCTGCCCCGCTACGAGACGCTGCAGCCCGAGTACAACCTGTCGAGCCGCTCCGGCTTCGAGGGCGAGCTGCAGGACCTCTGCGCCGCCGAGGAGATCGGCGTGATCCCGTACTTCTCGCTCGCGGCGGGATTCCTCACCGGCAAGTACCGCTCGGAGGCCGATTTCGCCAAGAGCCCGCGGGGCGGCGGCATGGCCAAGTACCTCGACGCGCGCGGCCACGCCATCCTGGCGGCGCTCGACGCCGTGTCGGCCCGGCGGGGGACGACCCAGGCGGCCGTGGCCCTGGCCTGGCTCCGCGATCGGCCGAGCATCGCGGCTCCCATCGCCAGCGCCACGAGCCTCGATCAGTCGCGCGATCTGGCGGCCGCCGCGGGGCTCGACCTCACGGCCGAGGACCATGCGGAGCTCGACGCGGCCTCGCGAACGGCGCCCGCCGCCTGAACGGTGCAGGGTCAAGTCCGGCGCGAAAAGTCGCAGGACGGCCGTCATCTCCCCTCGATTGGGGGCCGCCAGGCGGCCAAAACCCAGCATTCCTTAACATGAGTTGAGCATCGCGCCCGTTCCGACGCGGCCGAGCCGAGTCGAGCGGGGGGACGCACCTGTGCACGCGCCCCGCGTTAACAAAGTCTAATGCGGGGTTGCTCGACGCCCGTAGATTGTGACTCCGTTCATCAACGGATCATGAGCCGTCCCATGCAATATAAACCTGCGACGCGGCGCCACTTCACGGAGGCGGCCCGCGCCGCCGCCGCCGAAGCGAGGCGTCGCAAGAGAGAGCAGCCCGTCGCCAAGGACTGCCCCGAAGTCTTCGCCGTCCGACTCGCGCCGCCCAGCGTGCAGTTCGGGTGGGAGATCCGGCGCTACGGGGCGATCATCCTCGACCGGAGCAGCACGGCCTATGCCTCCGCCTCGGCGGCGTGGTCCGCCGGCGAGCAGGCCTTGTCGACCCTCACGCAAGGGGCTTGAGGGCACCGCCACGAGGGCGACGGCCGCACGACGGGCACGCCCCCTCACGGTCCCGGCTGAGGCTGGCGACACGTCCCCAGGCTGAGCCGCCGCGGCGCCGAGGTGGCGCTGCCCCGCGATCCGCGCCGGCCGGCGGTCGACCTCCGAGACGTCGACCCTCATCGCGGCTGCGAGCGGGCCGACCGCCGCGACCACACGGCGGCCTTGCCCTGATCGCTGAATCTCGCACGATCTCCGGCTGACCGGTTCAGACCGCCATCTCCGCCCCTCACCCCACGCGAGCGGTGAGCCAGCAGGGTCGGCCCTCGGTCGCCTCGTCGCGCCGGGTCCTGCCTGCGGCCAGCCCTACATCGCATCACCTCTCGCCCGCATCCCTATCCGACATCTCGACTCGACGCGGGACCCCCGCTGGACCGCCGCGGCGCGCGGCTGTTCGGCCGACTGCGTCCGTTTCACAGAACGGCGTTCGATAAAACGGACGATAATCGGTGAAACGGACGGCGTCCGCCATGGCGGACGGCTGGCGCACGTCACCCGCCCCTGCTAGAGGGCCGCCGGGGCTGGCGAGGCGCACGGGGGACGGGTGCATGGTGGAAGCGGCGGCGGATGGCGCGGCCCTGTTCCTCGGCATCGACGGCGGCGCTTCCCGCTGTCGGGCGCGGCTGCGGGACGCCCGCGGCGCACTGCTGGGCGAGGCGCTCGGCGGCAGCGCGAACGTCTACCTCGACTTCCCCCGCGCCCTGACGACGATCCGCGGCTGCGTGGCGGAGGCCGCGGTGGCGGCGGGGCTGCCGCCCGAGGCCCAGGGCCGGCTGCGCCTCGGCCTCGGCCTCGCCGGCGTCTCGTCCCCGGCGATCGCTCGTGAGGTCGAGGCCGCGCTGGAGGGTTTCGCCGCCGTCGTGGTCCGCAACGACGCCGTCACGGCCTGCCTCGGCTCACACGGCGGCGCGGACGGCGGACTCGTCATCGCCGGCACGGGCAGCGCGGGCGTCGCGCTCGTCGGCGGCCGTGAGATCTTCGTCGGCGGTCGCGGCTTCCTGCTCGGCGACGACGGCTCGGGCGCGCGCATCGGGCTCGACGCCTGGCGCCGGGCGCTGCGGGCCCACGACGGGCTGGAGGAGCATACGCCGTTCACCCGCGGGCTCATGGCGCGCTTCTCCGACGATCCCGCGGCCGTGATCCGCTGGGGCCTCGGGGCCCGCTCGGCCGATTACGGGGCCGAGGCGCCGGCCTGTTTCGCGGCTGCCGCCGCGGGCGACGCGGTCGCGCTGTCGATCGTCGAGACCGCGGCCGCGGCCCTCGCCGAACTGGTGGCGGCGCTGGGGCGCCACGGGGCGGGGCGGATCGCCATGGTGGGG
>CAXTFP010000219.1:0-5919 GCA_964243135.1 uncultured Lichenihabitans sp. | reverse complement strand
AGTTCCTGAAGAGCTTCCTGCGCAAGCGCTCGATGAACCTCCTGTTCCCGGTCTCCGTCACCGTGTCGACCGTCGTGACCGTGCTGCTCGCCAAGGCCGCGCTGGCCGGCGACGCCACCGTGGCGGAGCGCGCGGGCTTCACCTTCCTCACGGTTCTGATGGGGCTCGCCATCCTGGAGCACTGGATGCTGGTGCTGCCCATGCCGGCCGGGGCGATCTGGGCGCCGGGGCTGAAGTCGCGCGGCGAGCGCAAGCCCTTCGAGGTCGAGATCGTCGTGGGCTTCCTCGGCGCCGGCAAGACCACCTTCCTGCAGCGCAAGCTGAAGGAGGCCGACCCGAAGCTGCGCACCGTGGTGCTGGTCAACGACTTCGGCGCCCTCGGCCTCGACGGCGCGTTGCTGGAGGGCCGGGGCGCCGACGTGGTGGAGCTCGCCAACGGCTGCATCTGCTGCTCGCTGCGCTCCGACCTCGCCTCGCAGCTCAAGGACGTGGTGGCGCGGCTGAAGCCCGACCGCGTGCTGATCGAGCCCTCGGGCGTGGCCGACGTGGCGTCGCTGCTGCGCGCCCTGCACACGCCCGACATCGCCCCGCTGATCCGGGCGCGCCGGCTCTACACGGTGATCGACGCCCGCGCCTTCCCGTCGGACTTCGCCCGCATGCCGGACCATTTCGACGTGCAGACCCGGCTGGCCCCGGTCTTCGTGCTGAACAAGGCCGACCTCGTCAGCCCCGGCGAGCTCGCCATGGTGGCGGAAACGCTGCGGGCGCAGAACCCCGACGCCCTCGTGGTGCCGGCCCGCTACGGCATCCCGGTCGCGGCGGCGGACCTCGACGGCGCGGCCCCGGTGCCGGCGCCGGCCGCACTCGCGGAGGACGGGCCCGCGCCGGAGCGCAAGGCGGTGGGGCTCGGGCTCGAATCCTGGAGCGCGCCGGTCCTCGGCGACCTCGACCTCGACAGGCTCGGCGACGCCCTCGCCATCCTGGCGCGGGGCGGCTGCGGCGGGGTGATGCGCGTAAAGGGCATCGCGGCCGCGGGCGCGGGCTGGGTCAAGTTCGACCTCGCGGGCGGGCGCCCCAGCGTCTCGGCCCACGTCCCGCGCGGCGACGAGGCCCCCCGCGCGCTGGTCATCGGCCGGAACCTCGATCCTGCAGCCCTGACGGACATCTTCGGCGCTTGCGCGCGCGACGAGGCCCGAGCGGCCGCGGCGGCGCTGGACCGGGTCTTCAGGGGCACCAGGGGCGCGATGCTCCACCCGGTCGGCTGCGGCTGCGGCGAGCACGGCCTGAGCTGCGCGGGCGTGGAGCCGGACGCCGCGGCGGCGTGACGCCGGGCCGAGGGGTCTCACGTGAAGGGGATCTTCACCGAAGTCGGTGCCGATGGGGCTCTGCCCCAAACCCCGCCAAAGGGCTCGCCCTTTGGAATCCGACTCAAGACGACGAGGACGTCAGTGCATCGCGACGTGACATCGCCCTTCGCCGTCGCGCCTCGCTGCACCGGCGCAGCGTGAGCGACGGGTCGGTGTCGAAGGCGAGGGCGCTGGCGTCGCGAAGGTCCTGACGCGACAGGCCGATGTCGCGCAGTTCGTGATCGTCCAGACTGCCGAGTTGCAGCATCGTCTGCCGGGCCCGATGCACCCGGACGGGCCAGCCCAGGGCGCGGCGCAGCGCCGCCGAGATCCGCCCGCCCGCGCCGTGACGGCGGTACGCCCCGTCGAAATCCCCGATCGAGCTCGTCATCTCCATCCCCTCCTGCGGCCCAGGGCCGACCTCGGCAGGTGCCCAGAATGCCGGGAAGGGGCTGGCCGGAACAGGGACGAACCAGTACACTTCGGCCGAACTGTCCGGCCGGAGGAACAGCACACATGGCCGATCGCGGTGCCGGCCCCTCCCCCGCGGCGACCCGCGTCTCGGCCGTCATGGACGAGATCCGGGGGCGCATCGCATCGCGCAGGCTAGGGCCCGGCGCGCGGCTCCCCTCGGTGCGCGGCTTCGCGGAGGGAATGGCCGTGTCGAAATCCACGGTGGTGGACGCCTACGAGCGCCTGATCGCCGAGGGCGCCATCACGGCCCGGCGCGGCTCCGGTTTTTTCGTGGCGGGCGCCACCCGCCCCTTGTCGCTGCAGAGCCTGCGCCCCGACCTCGACCGCGCCATCGACCCGCTCTGGGTGACGCGCCAGAGCCTTACCTGCGGCCCGCAGGTCCTCAAGCCCGGCTGGGGCATGCTGCCCGACAGCTACATGCCGGACGCCTCGTTGCAGCGCGGGTTGCGGGAGGTCGCGCGGGACGCGGCGCCCTCCGGCCGGCTGAGCTATTCCAGCCCCCTCGGCTTCGCACCCCTGCGCGAGCACGTGGCGATGCGGCTGGCCGAGCGCGGCGTCGGGGCCGCGGCCGACGCCGTCATGCTGGTGGATTCTGCCAGCCACGGGCTCGACCTGTTGCTCCGCCTGCTGATCGAGCCCGGCGATACGGTGCTGGTCGACGATCCCTGCTACTTTAACTTCCTGGCCATGCTGCTCAGCCACCGCGCCCACGTGGTCGGCGTGCCCTTCGGCCGGGACGGCCCCGACGTCGAGGCCCTCGGCCGGGCGCTGTCGACGCATCGCCCGCGCGTCTACCTCACCACCGCCGGCCCTCAGAACCCGACCGGCGCCACGCTGTCGGCCGCCACGGCCCACCGCGTGCTGAAGCTGGCGGAGGAGCACGACGCGGTGGTGATCGAGGACGACACTTTCGCGGAACTCGAACACGAACCCTCGCCGCGCCTCGCGGGCCTCGACGGGCTCGACCGCGTGATCGGCATCGGCTGCTACTCGAAGACGGTGTCGGCCGCGATCCGCTGCGGCTACGTGGTGGCCCGGCCGGACTGGATCGACGCCCTCGTCGACCTCAAGCTCTCGACCTGCCACGGCAACGGCCACCTCGCCTCCGTCCTGCTCCACCGCGTGCTGACCGGGGGCACGCACAAGCGCCACGTCGAGGCGCTGCGGGCCAAGCTCGGGCGCGACATGGGCCCGGCGCTCCGCCGCGTGGAGGCGTTGGGCCTCGAACCCTTCATCGCGCCCCGCTCCGGCCTCTTCGTCTGGGCGAGGCTTCCGGACGGGCTCGACGCTGCGGCCGTGGCCCGCCTCGCCCTGGCCGAGGACGTGCTCTTCGCCCCCGGCAACGTGTTCAGCGCCTCGCACTCGGCCGCGGGCTATCTACGCTTCAATGTGGCGAACTGCGCCGAGCCGCGCGTCTTCGCGGTGCTGGACCGCGCCATGCGGGCCTGCGGCCGGAGAAATAGCGGCGCTCGCGCTGGACCGGGACTCACCAAACCCGCGGGCGGCGCTATGTCGTGATGACCCGGACGGCGCGATCGCGCGCGGCTAGGGCCACACCGAGGAAACGCAGCATGAAGGCTCTCAAGATCGCCACGCTGGCCGCCGCCCTGGCGATCACCGTCGCGGCCACCGCGCCCGCCGACGCCGCCACGATGATGCACCGTCACATGATGATGAAGCACCATCACATGATGATGCACCCCATGCGCCATCGCATGATGCGTCACAGCATGATGATGCGGCACCGCATGTAGCCCGATCCGGGGAGGGCGGGACGGCTAGCGTGTGTCATGCTGTTGCTGACACACGCCAACTCCAAAACGCGAGCCTGTTTACAGGCTCTAGGGTCGCCGGTCAGGCGGCCGCGGCGGCCTCCCGCTCTCCCAGGAAGGCGGCGTGCTCGGCGATGTGGGCGCCGTCGAGCGCCTTGCGGATCAGCTCGCGCGTCTCCGGGATGCCGTAGAGCGCCGCGAAGGAGCCGAAGCGCGGCCCCCGCTCCTCGCCGAGCAGCACTTGGTAGATCGCGTTGAACCACTCATTGGACACGCCCGGCCGCTCCGGCGTCGCGGTTCTGGCCTTGAAGTCCTGATAGCGGGGTATCGGCCGGGCCACGTCGTAGAGGGTCGCCTGGATGTTTTCCGCGCTGGCCCCCGGCGGCAGGGCCGCCAGGGCGGCGTCGAGGTGCCGCAGCGCGTCGCGCTCGACGTCGTCGGGCGCGCGGTATCGCTTCTCCGGGCGCACGAAGTCGCGGAAGTAGCGCACCGCGTAGCCGACGAGCCCGTCGAGCCGCGGGTGTGTGGCGGGCGACACGCTCGGCGCGTAGCGGCGCAGGAAGCCCCACAGCACCGCGGGATCCTCGCTGTTGGCGACCGCCGCCAAGTTCAGCAGCATGGCGAAGGACAGGGTCGCGGCCTGCCGGTCGGCCGGCGCCCCGCCCTCGCCGGGCGCGAGTCCCTCCGGCGCCGGCGGCGCGCCGGCGTGGAGGTGCCAGACGGGGTTGCCGAGCTGCTCCTTCAGGGCCTGGCGCGGGTAGGCGTCGAGGAAGCCGAGGTAGTCGTCGACGGCGCGCGGGATGACGTCGAAGTACAGGCGCTTGGCCGCCGACGGCTTGCCATACATGAACACCGACAGGCTTTCGGGTGAGGCGTAGCGCAGCCATTCCTCGATGGTGAGTCCGTTGCCCTTGGACTTCGAGATCTTCTGGCCGTTCTGGTCGAGGAACAGCTCGTAGTTGAACCCCTCCGGGGGATCCGAGCCGAGCACCCGCGCGATGCGGCCGGACAGCTTGACCGAGTCGATCAGGTCCTTGCCGGCCATCTCGTAGTCGACGCCGAGCGCGTGCCAGCGCATGGCCCAGTCGGGCTTCCACTGCAGCTTGCAGTGCCCGCCCGTCACGGGCGTCTCGAACAGCGCGCCCGAGACGGGGTCGCGCCACGCGATCGTCCCGGCCGCGGCGTCGTGGCCGACGAGCGGCACCTGCATCACGACCCCGCTCTCGGGGTGGATGGGCAGGAACGGGCAGTAGCTGGCGGCCCGCTCGGCCCCGAGGCTCGGCACCATGATGTCCATCACGGCCTCCAGCCGGGCCAGCACCAGTAGCAGGGCGTCGTCGAAGCGGCCGGACCTGTAGAGCGCGGTGGAGGACAGGAACTCGTAGTCAAAGCCGAACCGATCGAGAAAGGCCCGCAGGCGGGCGTTGTTGCCCTCGCCGAAGCTCGGCGCTTCCCCGAACGGGTCCGGCACGCTCGTCAGCGAGCGCCCGAGGTGCTGGCGCAGCAGCTCCCTATTGGGCACGTTGTCCGGCACCTTGCGTAACCCGTCGAGGTCGTCCGAGAAGGCGACGAGGCGCGTCGGCACGCGGTCGCCGGTCAGCACGCGGAAGGCGTGCCGCACCATGGAGGTGCGGGCCACCTCGCCGAAGGTGCCGATATGCGGCAGGCCCGAGGGGCCGTAGCCGGTCTCGAACAGCACGCTCGCTTGGCCGGTGCGCTCGACGCGCCGGACGATCTTGCGGGCTTCCTCGAAGGGCCAAGCGTTGGCGGAGCCGAGGAGGTCGGCCGGCAGGTCGAGGGGCGGCATCGTCGTCTGGGCCTCGTGGTCGCGGCCCTGCGCCGGGCCCGGTCGGCGCGTCACAACCACGGGCACGGCGGCAAAGCAAGGACGGGACCCCGGCTCGCGAAGGCCGGCGCCCCTGCGCCCTGTGGCCGCCGAGCCGCAAATTGACTAAAATGATTTCATTTCATCGCGATCCAGAAAGTTGCGTTGCCTTATTGGACTATTTTGGTTCATATCCCATGTATCAAATGGTACTCCGAATGGGTACCTCGAATGGGCAGGGGACTGCGATGCACGGCAGCAGGCAACGGGACGACAGGGATATTCTCGATGCACGGACCTCTGCGCTGCTGAGCGTGCGCCTGCGGATGGCGCGCCAGATGCGGGGCATGACGCTCAAGGTTCTGGCCGACGCGGCGGGCTGCTCCGAGAGCCTTCTATCCAAGATCGAGAACGGCAAGGCCTATCCGTCGCTGCCGATGCTGCACAGGCTGGTGCAGTCCCTCGGCATGAACATGGGCTGGATGTTCGAGGACCGGGACGG
>CAXTFP010000218.1:0-5934 GCA_964243135.1 uncultured Lichenihabitans sp. | reverse complement strand
CCTTCCGCGACGCCGTCCCGGTGGAGGGCCCCGCCTACGTGCCCACCCACGCCACGGCGCCCCTGTCGTTCACCGCGCTGCTGTTCACGAAGTCGGATCTCATCCGCACCTTCGGCGAGGCCGGGCTCATCTCCACCGTCATCGCGCTGCTCGCCGTGCTGATCCTGGTGCCGTTGCTGGGCCTCCTGCTGGTGCGCAACGTCGACCGGCTGGCGGTGGCGACGCGGGGCTCGGACACGGGCGTGCAGGCGCTGCGGCGCTTCTGCGCCTGGGTGGCGGCCCGCATGGTCAGCCACCCCGGCGCCTACAGCCTCGTGGCGGTGGCCGCTGTGGCGGGACTGGCCTTCGCCTATGGCCATCTCCAACCCAGCTACCGGCTGGCCGAGCAAGTGCCCGACAAGGAGCAGGCCGTGCAGGCGAGCTCCCGGCTCGACAAGGAGCTGACCGGCGCCAACCCCATCGACGTGCTGGTCGAGTTCCCGCCTGGCAGGACGCTCTACGCGCCGGAAACCCTGACGGTGATCGGCGAGGTCCCCCGCGCCATCGAGGGGCAGGCCGGCCTCGGCAACGTGTGGTCGCTGGAGTCGCTGCGGCGCTGGCTCGCCGACAAGGCCGGGCAGGACGACTCCGACACGCTGAAGCGCTACGTCGGTTTCCTGCCGAAATACCTCGTGCGCCGGTTCCTGTCGGAGCCCGAGGACGCCGTGCTGGTGTCGGGCCGCATCCCCGACAGGGACGCGAGCCAGCTCCTGCCCGTGGTGGATGCCCTCGACGCCAGCCTCGACGCGGTGCGGGCGGAGCATCCCGGCTACACGGTCGCGGTGACAGGCCTCGCGGTGATCGCGGCCCGCAACAGCGCCAACATGATCGACAAGCTCAATCGCGGGCTGACGCTCGAATTCCTCCTGGTGGCGGTCTTCATCGGCCTCGCGTTCCGCTCGGCCGTGGTGGCGCTGGCGGCCGTGCTGCCGGGCATCTTCCCGGTGGTGGCCTCGGGCTCGCTGCTGCTGCTGCTGGGGCAGGGGCTCCAGTTCGTCAGCGTCGTGGCCCTCACCGTGTCGTTCGGGCTCGGGCTGAGCGCCACGATCCATTTCCTGAACCGGCTGCGGCAGGAGGATGACCCGGACCGCGACCCCGCGGTCGGCGTCGAGCGCGCGACCGTGCTGATGGGGCCGGCGCTGATCCTCACTTCCGTGGTGCTGGCCTGCGGCCTCGCCGTCACGGTCTTCTCGGACCTGCCGTCGTTGCGGCTGTTCGGCTGGCTCAGCGCCTTCGCCATGCTGGCGGCGCTGGTCGCGGATTTCCTGATCCTGCGCCCCACCATGACGTTCCTGGTCGGGCTCGCGCGCCGTTATGGCCGCGGGCAGATCGGCACCGCGGCCGCGGAGTGAGCCGGACTTCAGCCGATCGGCCGTGATAGGCCCGCCGCCCGACGCCGTCGTATTGGCGGGGAACGTGCGGTGAGGCGGAGCGGCCCCTCGCGGCTTTCAAGCCTTGCGGAGCGAGATCTTCACGTTCTGGACGTCTGTGCCCTGCGCCACGATGGTGATGGATTGCAGCTTGCCGTTGCTGGTGGCCGACAGCGCGATGCCGAAGCCGGTGCCCTCCAGGCTGGCCTGGAATTCGCCCGGCGCCGGCACGCGGCCCGTCACGTCGCCCTGCACCTGGCGGGTCGTCTCGCGCCATGTACCGGAGAAGGAGTTGCCCTGCGCCACCACGTTGCTGATGATGTTCACGCGATAGCTGTCGCTGGCGCAGTTGACGTTGATGTTCAGCGCTTCCCCGCTGGGGCCGACGGAATAGCTCGCCTTGCAGCGGATCTTCTCGCGCGACCCGTCCGTCATGGCGATGTCGCCGTTGCCCGACCATTCACCCGCGAAATTGGTGAAGGGCCCCGCCGCCACGGCCGGCGTCATGGCGGCCGTCGCCAACAGCGCCGCCACCGGCACTGCCGCCATCCACTGTCGAAACCCGAGTCTTCTGCTGTGCGCGCCCATCGTCTGCTTTCCCCCTCCGTGAGTGACCGTGCAGCCCCGTGCTGCGGCCCGCAGGGGGCCACGATGAGCGCTGTCGAACCACCGTTTGATGACAATCACAGTTCCAACGCCGAACCGTACCGTTCGGTTCGGAGATTTCGGATCACGTCGCCCCCGGCGCCCCCTTGGACTTCGTCAGCGTCTGGATGACCTCGAAACCCTCGAACTCCGGATGGCCGAGGTACATCTGCCGCGTCGAGCCCGCGCCGCCGTGGGCGGACCTGAACTGCTGCGATGTCGTCCAGGCCGTGAAGCTGTCCCTGTCGGCCCAGACGGTGTGGGACGAGTAGAGCGTGTGGTCGTCCCGCTCCGGCCCGTGCAGCATGTGGAATTCGACGAAGCCCGGTACCTGGTCGAGGTGGCTCTCGCGGTTGAGCCACAGGTCCTCGAAGGCCGTCTCCTCGCCCTTGATGACCTTGAACCTGTTCATGGCGATGAACATCCCGCGCCTCCCCATCCCGCCGGCCCCGGCCGGCCCTCGCGCACACGCTCATATGTCCTTCGCCGCCCGGCGAGAGAAGGGCGCCCGCGACGGCAAAGAACGATGCAACCGTGGTATCGTCGCCGGAGATCGGCGTCGAGGTGATTCGCCCTTCGCCGGGCGCCCCGCTTCCCGAGCCGCCCTGCGCCCGGGGGCTTTCCCGTGGCGGGGTAAAGGTCGAAGTGCTAGGGGTCTGCACGGCTGCAGGGCGGCCCCGCAGGTTGGGTTTGAAGGGCGTCGACCATGGACAAGCCTTCCGTCGTGCTGATCGTCGAGGACGATCCTCTGCTGGCCGGGATGGCGATCGCGATGATCGAGGAGGCGGGCGTCGCGGCCGTGGCGGTCGATTCGGTCGATGCAGCCCTCGACTACCTCAAGGAACACGCCGACCACGTCTCGGCCATGTTCTCGGACGTCCGGCTGAAGGGGCCGCTGAACGGGGTCGAACTCGCGGCCTTCGTGGCGGTGCGCTGGCCGACCATCGCGATCTGCGTCACGTCCGGCGTGGCGCTGGAGCGGCCCTACCGGTTGCCGCGCAACGCCCGCTTCATGCCCAAGCCCTGGAAGGCGCTGGAGGTGATCTCCTTCGTCGAGCAGGCGACCCAGCGGCGCTGATGGGCCGGCCCGGCCAGGAGCACGGCATGATGCGCCTCTCGTTCCCGGCCTTCCTCGGCCTCCTCGCCCTCGGGATGGCGATGCCGGCTGCGGCCGACGACGCGCCGCCTGCCGTGAGCCCGACAGCCGGCGACCCGGCGCTGGGCGAGAAGGTTTTCGCCAAGTGCCGGTCCTGCCACCAGATCGGCCCCGGCGCCCACAACGTCGTCGGCCCCGAGCTCAACGGCGTGATCGGCCGGCACTCGGGAGTGGTGGCCGGCTACTCCTATTCGGAGGCCAACAAGGGCTCGGGGCTAGTGTGGGACCCGGCCACCTTTCGCCGCTACATCGTCGATCCCAGGGGGGTGGTGCCGGGCACCAAGATGAGCTTCGCGGGCCTCACGCGCGAGAAGGACGTCGACAACATCCTGGCCTACCTCGAATCCTTCGACGCGGACGGCAACCGGAAGTGATCGCCCCCCGCGGGGGATCACGGCGCGAACAGGCCCGCCAGGACGTCGGCCACTTGGTCTGAGGTGAAAGGTTTGGGGAGGGTCGGGCGATCCTGCCATTCCGGCGGCAGGCCGTTCGCGCCGTAGCCGCTGGAGAAGACGAACGGGACGCCGCGCGTCTCCAAGAGCGTCGCGACCGGAAAGCTCGACTCGCCGTTCAGGTTGACGTCCAGCACCGCGACGTCGATCGCGGCGGACTGCGCCACCTCCATCGCCTGCCGGACGTTCATGGCCGGACCGACGACGTCGCAGCCGAAGTCGGACAGCATGTCCTCGAACAGCATGGCGATCAAGGCCTCGTCCTCGACGATCAGCACCTTCTTGCCCTGGAGCGATCCCCGATCGACGCCGTCCACCATCAAACCACCCCCACCGCGGCGGCCCCCATCCTCGGGGACACGCAGGTCCATGCGCAGCTTACGCCGTCAGCGTCGCGCCGTCACCGTGGCGCCTCGCCCGGACGCCGGGTTCCTCCCCTGAAAGCGCTGAGCAGGCTTTCGCGGAGCCAGCCGGCCAGGGTCGACCGGGTGTGGCGCCGCGCGTTCAGCCTGATGCCCCGGCCCCCGCGACCGCGATCTCCGCCGCGAGGCGCGCGTTGCCGCGGATCAGCGCCACGTTGGTGCGCAGGCTTCGGCCTCCTGTCAGTTCCAGCATGCGAGACAGGATGAACGGCGTCACGCGCTTGCCGCCGACCCCCTGCGCCGCGGCTTCGGCCACCGCCCGCTCGATGTGCTCGGCGATCTCCCGCGCCGGGATCTCGTCCGCTTCCGGCACCGGGTTGGCCACCAGCACGCCGCCACCGAGCCCGAGGCGCCGTTGCGCCGCCACCAGGGCCGCGATCTCACCGGGCGTGTCGAGCCGCAGCGGCGCCGGCAGCCCGCTGTCGCGGCTCCAGAAGGCCGGGAACCGGTCGGTGCCGTAGCCCACCACCGGGACGCCGCGAGTTTCGAGATATTCGAGGGTGCGGGGCAGGTCGAGCAGGGCCTTGGCGCCGGCGCAGACCACCGCCACGGGGGTGCGGCCGAGTTCGTCGAGGTCGGCCGACACGTCGAGCGTCGCCTCCATCCCGCGGTGGACCCCGCCGATGCCGCCCGTCGCGAAGGTGCCGATGCCGGCGAGGCGAGCGCAGATCATCGTGGCCGCCACCGTCGTGGAGCCGTCGCGCCCCATCGCCACTGCATAGGCGAGGTCGGCGCGGCTGAGCTTCATCACGCCCGTGGCCTGCCCGAGCCGTTCGACCTCGTACGCGCCGAGCCCCACCCGAACGCGGCCGGCCAGCACGGCAATCGTCGCGGGCACGGCGCCGCCCGCCCGCACCTCGGCCTCGACGGCGCGGGCCGTCGACACGTTGTCGGGGTAGGGCATGCCGTGCGTGACGATGGTGGATTCGAGCCCTACCACCGCGGCCCCGCGGCGCAGCGCCTCCTCCACCTCGGGCGATAGGTCGAGCGGCAGGTCGGATCTCATCGCGGCGGTCTCCGATGAACGGGTTTGTGGCCCAGCCCCTAGCGGGGCCATCCGGATAGCGCAAACGCGGCCAAGGGTGGTGGCCCCGCGGTTTAGACCTTCCTTAACGGCCGCCATGCTGTGTTCCGGGATCGAGGGTTGCACCCCCGCGCCGCAGTCCTGCAATCATCGGTCGAGGCGGTGGCGGCACGGATCGTGGATCGGGCGCGGCGCTCGACGTCGCGGCGACGTTCCGTGCCGGTCCGGCACGGCCCCGGTCCCGCGATGGGGCGAAGCGGTCCCACGTCGGGATTGGCTGCCTGTGGAAGGTGATGTCGCCCATGTCGCCTCTGCTGCCCCGGTCGACGCCGACGCGACCCGATCCCTTCGGATCAGTCCGCGGCGTCTGGGATTCGCCCGGCGAAGCGCCCCGCCCCGTCTCGACCCTCGCACCCGTGCCCGTCGCCGCGGCGCGGGGCGCGATGACGGCCGAGCGGCTCGAACCCGCCGATGCCGTCCGGCACCGCGACGCCTGGGTCGCGCTCGTCGCGCGAGCCCTGGAGCCCAACGCCTTCCTGGACCCCGATTTCGCCCTGCCGGCTGCCCAGCATCTCGGCGCCGCGGCCCGCCCCTGCTTCGTGGTGGTCTGGGCCGTGACGGGCGATGGAGCGCGTGACCTCGTCGCCGTCTGTCCCCTGGTGGGCGGACGCGACCCGATCCGGGGCATGGCCTCGCTGTGGCATCACGACCTGTCGACGCTGGGCTTCCCGCTGCTCGACCGCCACCGTGCGGCGCCGGCTCTCGATGCCCTGCTGGCCTTCGTCGAGCGCGGCTGGCCCCGCGCGCGCGGCCTCCTGTTCTGCGC
>CAXTFP010000217.1:5091-5937 GCA_964243135.1 uncultured Lichenihabitans sp. | reverse complement strand
GTGTTGCAGTGGGCCGGGCGGTCGAGGCAAGGTCCACGGCCGGGTACGGCGGAAATCCGAAGGTGTGGCGGAATCGGCACCGGGGCTGTGCCGCCACTTTCAGGGGCGGCGCGCATCCGCGGGGCGCACCCCGAAGTGGGCACGGAACGCCTGCGAGAAGTAGGCGGCGGAGCCGAACCCGCAGCGTGCCGCGACGTCTGCGATCGTCCTGCGCTCGCCGGAGACGAGCAGGCCGCGGGCGCGTTCGAGGCGCCGCGCAAGGACGAACTGCGGGAGGCTGGTGCCGGCGGCGGCGAACGCCCGGGACAGATGCCGGTCGCTGATCCCGGTGGCCGCGGCGACGTGGGAGGCGCTCAGACCGGGGTCGGTCAGATGGTCCTCGATGTAGGCGCGGGCATGGTCGACGAGGTGCATGTAATTCACGCCCGACGGGCAGGTCGTCATGCACGAGAGGCAGGAGAGGCAGCGGTCGATGTGCTTGACCACCTGGGGCGTCGCGGCCCTGCCGCCCTCCAGCATGTCCTTGATGAGGTAGATGCGCCCCCGCGGGGAGTCGAGCTCGTCGCCGAGCAGGAGGTAGGTCGGGCAGGTCGCGGTGCAGAAGCCGCAATGCACGCAGGTGCGCAGGATCTTCTCCGACTCCCGCGTCTGCGCGTCGGCGAGCTGATCGGGGGCGAAGCGGGTCTGCATGGCGCGGCGCTCGTCTCGGGCGGGAGCATGTGTGTCGTTTTCGGCAGGCTAGTCCCGGACGCGCACCGGCCCAAGGGCTTTGCGCGCGACACCGCCCCGGCCGCGGGCGCCGGGGCGGTGTCGCGCGCTCCGGGGAAGGAAACTTAAGTTACACTT
>CAXTFP010000217.1:0-5081 GCA_964243135.1 uncultured Lichenihabitans sp. | reverse complement strand
AAGGGCTTTGCGCGCGGCATCCCGGCCGCAGGCGCCGGGGCGGTCACGCCCGCGGGGCGGGAAGAAACTTAAGTTACACTTATGACGCATGCGACCCCGCGGCTCGCGGTTGCGCGCCCTCCGCCGATGTGTTTTTGAAGGGGTGCGACGCGGCCGGTGGCCTCCTCCGAGGCGGACGCGGGTCCGCCGCACCGGCAACGCATCGGGCGCGGCGATGGGGAGTGGCGAGTCGATGCGACAGAACGGTGTGGTTCGGGCCTGCGCGGCGGCGGTCCCGCTGCTCCTCGGCGCCTGCGGCGCGGCCTGGGCGGAGGACGGCATCGGCCACGCCGAGCCGGGCCAGATCGGCTTCCAGGTCGGCGTCACGGACATCGCCCGTCAGATCCACGGCTTCTACGACAACCTGCTGTTCCCCATCATCACGGCCATCAGCCTGTTCGTGCTGGTGCTGCTCGGCATCTGCATCTTCCGCTTCAACGAGAAGGCCAACCCGGTCCCCTCCAAGACCACCCACAACACGCTCTTGGAGGTGGCCTGGACGATCGTGCCGGTGCTGATCCTCGTGGTCATCGCGATCCCCTCGTTCCGCCTGCTCACGAGGCAGCTGGAGCTGCCCAAGCCCGACATCACCATCAAGGCCACCGGCAAGCAGTGGTACTGGTCCTACGACTACCCCAAGGACCAGGAGGGCGGCTTCGGCTTCGACTCCACGCGCCTCGAGGACAAGGACCTCAAGCCCGGCGACATCCACCTCCTGTCGGTGGACAACGAGGCCGTGGTGCCGGTGAACAAGAACATCCAGGTCAACGTCATCGGGGCCGACGTCATCCACGGCTTCATCGTGCAGTCGCTCGGCGTCCGCATCGACGCCGTCCCGGGCCGCCTGAACTCGACGTGGTTCCGGGCCGACCGCGAGGGGATCTACTACGGCCAGTGCTCCAAGCTCTGCGGCAAGGACCACGCTTACATGCCCATCGCCATCCGGGTCGTCAGCCAGCCCGAATACGAGGCCTGGCTCCAGGACGCCAAGAAGAAGTACGCCGACAACGGCGGGGCGCCGCTGAAGCTCGCCTCCGCCGCGCCCCCCGCGCAGCAGTGATCCCCTGACCCAGCCGAGCCTGAGGACACCCATGGCCACGACCGCAACCGCCGCCCACGGGGGCGACCACGCCCTTCCGCACGGCTGGCGCCGCTACCTGTATTCGACGAACCACAAGGACATCGGCACCCTCTACCTCATCTTCGCGGTCTTCGCGGGATGCGTGGGCACCGCCATGTCGGTGATGATCCGCCTGCAGCTCATGAACCCGGACTGGCACTTCATGGGCCACATGGCGGAGCTCGTCGGGCAGGCCGACAGCTCCAACATGATCGACGCCGGCAAGAACCTGTACAACGTGCACATCACCATGCACGGGCTGATCATGATCTTCTTCATGGTCATGCCGGCGCTGATCGGCGGCTTCGGCAACTGGTTCGTGCCCATCATGATCGGCGCGCCCGACATGGCGTTCCCGCGCATGAACAACATCTCGTTCTGGCTGCTGCCCTTCTCCTTCCTGCTGCTGATGATCTCCATGCACATGGAGGGCGCGCCCGGCATGTACGGGTTCGGCGGCGGCTGGGTCATGTATCCGCCGCTGTCGTCCAACGTCGGCCACCCCGGCCCCGCCATGGACTTCATCATCCTGGCGCTGCACTTGGCCGGCGCATCGTCGATCCTCGGCGCCATCAACTTCATCACCACCATCTTCAACATGCGCGCGCCGGGCATGACGCTGCACAAGATGCCGCTCTTCGCCTGGTCGGTGCTGGTGACGGCCTTCCTGCTGGTGCTGTCGCTGCCGGTGCTGGCCGGCGCCATCACCATGCTGCTGACGGACCGCAACTTCGGCACGGCCTTCTTCGACCCGGCGAACGGCGGCGACCCGCTGCTGTTCCAGCACCTGTTCTGGTTCTTCGGCCACCCCGAAGTCTACATCCTGATCCTGCCGGGCTTCGGCATCGTCAGCCACATCGTGTCGACCTTCTCGAAGAAGCCCATCTTCGGCTACCTCGGCATGGCCTATGCCATGGTGGCGATCGGCGTCGTGGGCTTCGTGGTCTGGGCCCACCACATGTACACGGTGGGCATGTCGCTCGACACGCAGCGCTACTTCGTCTTCGCCACGCTGGTGATCGCGGTGCCGACCGGCATCAAGATCTTCTCCTGGATCGCCACCATGTGGGGCGGCTCCATCTCGTTCCGGACGCCCATGCTCTGGGCGGTCGGCTTCATCTTCCTGTTCACGGTCGGCGGCGTGACGGGCGTGGTGCTGGCCAACGCCGGCGTCGACCGGGCGCTGCACGAGACCTACTACGTCGTGGCGCATTTCCACTACGTGCTGTCGCTCGGCGCCGTCTTCGCGCTCTTCGCCGGCTTCTACTACTGGTTCCCGAAGATGTCGGGCTACATGTACAACGAGACGCTCGGGAAGATCCATTTCTGGATCATGTTCGCGGGCGTCAACGTGACGTTCTTCCCGCAGCACTTCCTCGGCCTCGCCGGCATGCCGCGTCGCTATGTCGACTATCCGGCCGCCTACGCGCTGTGGAACGAAGTGTCGTCGGTCGGCGCGATCGCCTCGGGCCTGTCGGTGTTCCTGTTCATCTACATCGTCTACGAGGCCTTCGCGATGAAGCGCGTCGCGGGCGACAACCCGTGGGGCGTCGGCGCCACGACCCTGGAATGGACGCTGTCGTCGCCTCCGCCCTTCCACCAGTTCGAAACCCTGCCCCGCATCACGGGCGCGGCGGATCACTGACACGAACCCCAGGGCGGCCGCGAGGGCCGCCCTGATCGCATGAGGGACGCCCGGCTTGACCTTCGCCGTGCAAGGCCGGCCGTCCCCGGATGGATCCCTGACCGCATGACCATGCTGACCGAGACGGCCGGCCGACCCGAGGGGGCTCTGGGCGGCTCGCTCGCCCTGCCGGGCGACTATTGGGAACTGCTGAAGCCTCGGGTGATGTCGCTCGTGGTGTTCACCGCGCTCACCGGCCTCGTGGCGGCGCCGGGCCACGTCAACCTCGTGGTGGCGCTGGTGAGCCTCCTGGCGACCGCCGTCGGCGCCGGCGCCTCGGGCGCCCTCAACATGGCCTACGAGGCCGACATCGACGCCGTGATGAAGCGCACGAGCCGCCGCCCCATCCCCTCGGGCCGCGTCACCTCGGCCGAAGCCTACGTCTTCGGCGGCGTGCTGGCGGCCCTGTCGGTCATCCTGTTCGGCCTCGCGTCCAACCTCCTGTCGGCGGCGCTGCTCCTCTTCACCATCATGTTCTACGCGCTGGTCTACACGGTGTGGCTGAAGCGCTCGACGCCGCAGAACATCGTCATCGGCGGCGCCGCGGGCGCCCTGCCCCCGATGATCGGTTATTCGATCGTCACGAACAGCGTCACGCTCGACAGCCTCATCCTCTTCGCGATCATCTTCGTCTGGACGCCGCCGCACTTCTGGGCGCTGGCCCTGGTCAAGTCGGAGGATTACGCCCGGGCCGGCATCCCCATGATGCCCAACAGCAAGGGCACGGCCCGCACGCGGCTCGAGATCCTGCTCTACACGCTGGTGCTGGTGCCGCTCGCCGCCACCCCCTGGCTCACGGGACTCGGGGGGGCGATCTACGGCGTCGTGTCGGTCGGGGCCGGCGCCGTGATGCTCGCCCTGGCGGTGCGCTGCTACCGGCTGCGCGTCGGGCCGGCGGCCGACAAGGCCGCCATGAACCTGTTCGCCTTCTCGATCCTGTACCTGTTCCTGCTCTTCGCCGTGCTCCTGGCCGAACGCGGTCTGGCCCTCGCCACCCATTTCGGCGGGTGACGCCCGTGGCGCGGCGCGAGGATCCCGCGGGCGTCGTCCTGTCGCCCGCCCAGCAGCGGAGCCGCCGGGCCCGCAACGTGGCGATCGGCATCGCCATCGGCCTCCTCGTGCTGCTGGTCTACGCCCTGACCATCGCCAAGCTCGGCTCGCACGTCGGCGACCGGGCGCTTTAGCGTGACCGATCCGAACGCCGTCCCCCGCGCGGCCCACCACCGCCGCACCGCCCTGGCCGTGGTGACGGCGGTGGCCGTGATGGTCGGTATGTCCTACGCGGCCGTGCCGCTCTACCGCGTGTTCTGCCGCGCCACCGGCTACGGCGGCACGCCGCGCGTGGCGGCGGCCGGCACGGAGGCCCGCGGCCGCCGCACGGTCGCGGTGCGCTTCGATGCCAACGTGGCGCCGGGCCTGCCCTGGCGCTTCGAGCCCGAGACGGCCGAGATGCCCGTCCGCACCGGCCAGACCGTGACGGTGTTCTTCAAGGTGCGCAACATGACCGGGCGCGACACCGCAGCCAGAGCGCAATACAACATCACGCCCGACGTCGGCGGCTTCTACTTCAACAAGATCGCCTGCTTCTGCTTCGACGAGCAGCATCTCGGCCCCGACGAGATGGCCGAGCTGCCCGTGGTGTTCTTCCTCGACCCCAAGCTGGAGGAGGACCCCACGATGAAGGACGTCGACACGATGACGCTGAGCTACACGTTCTTCGCCGCGGCCACGAAGGCCGCGTCGGCCGAGACCGCCCCGAAGCTTTGACCGCGGCGGCCCACGCGGGCGTTGCCGCCACGCTCCGGCCCGGCTATGGCTGAGGTCAAGGATCGCGGGGACAGGGCCCGCGGCGCAATGACGAGGCGGCCCGGCGCGGCCGTCCCCGAGGGGAAGACGCGATGGCCGACGGACACGCCAAGCCGAATCACGACTACCACATCCTGCCGCTCAGCCCCTGGCCCTTCGTGGGCTCGTTCAGCGCCTTCGTGACGGCCGTCGGCGGCATCGCCTGGATGAAGCACATGCCCCTGATGGGCGTGGGGATCGGCCCCTACGTGTTCGGCGCCGGCATGCTGGGCGTGCTCTACACCATGCTGTCCTGGTGGAGCGACGTGGTGCACGAGGCGCAGGCCGGCGACCACACCCGCGTGGTGCAGATCTCGCTCCGCTACGGCATGATCCTGTTCATCGCCTCGGAGGTGATGTTCTTCGTGGCCTGGTTCTGGGCCTATTTCGACG
>CAXTFP010000216.1:4008-5960 GCA_964243135.1 uncultured Lichenihabitans sp. | reverse complement strand
GCCCAGGGCGAGGCCGCCAGCATGGCCGCGACGCCCGCCGCGGCCAGCGCCGCCCCGGCTGCGGGCCGCAGGCGGACGCCCGACAGCGCCAGTTCGGCCAGCACCGTCCCGGCGACGAACTCCAAGATCTGCGTCGAGGCGAGGTAGGCCAGCCCCGTCGGCAGCGCCACGGTCTTGCCCAGGATCACCAGGGCCGAGAAGGCGGCCGCCAGGGCGACGACCGCCCGGCGGCGCGGCAGGCCCAGTACCAGGGCGAAGGCGAGATAAAAGGCCATCTCGTAGTCGAGCGTCCAGCCGAGCGGGTAGAGCGGCCACGAATCCTCGTTTGACGGCCACAGGTAGGGCACGAAGCCCAGCGACGAACCGAGGAAGCCCGCGAAGGCGCGGTGGCCCATCGCGGCGATGAGATCGCGGCCTTGAAACGCGGCGAAGAGCAGCGTCACGGCCCAGTAGAGCGGCACGATGCGGGCGAGGCGGCGGCCCATGAAGGGCAGGGCGGAGCGCGCGGCGCCGAACAGCGGCACCGAGGCGTAGACCATCACCAGCCCCGAGATGACGAAGAACACGTCGACCCCGAAGGCGCCGCCGAACAGGCCCGGCAGCCGCGTCGGGATGCCGACCCCGTCGACCTCCTCCCGGGCGTGGAATGCGACGACCGCCAGGGCCGCGAGGCCGCGCAGCACCTGGACGTTGGACAGTTTCCGCATGGCCCGATCCGCCGCCTCCCGCGCGGGGGCCGGCGATGTCCTGCACCCCGGCGGCGGCGGATGCAAACCCGCCGGGGCCGCGCCCTACATCGACTGCAGGGCCTGGAGGTGGCGCTGGGCGCTGCGGGCCGCGAGCCATTCCGCCGCGAAGTCGGGCGCCACGCGGTAGCCTTCCCCGTCGCTCTCGTACCAGCCGCCCTGGTCGAGCTTCGGCAGCGCATCGTCGCCGTGCAGCACGGCCGTGATGCGGGACAGCGCGTTCGCGACCAGGTCGGGCGAGCCCGCGCGCCGGGCGATGTCGGCGGCCGATCCCCTGCCGGCCGCGACGTCGTCGATGATCTCCATGTAGCGCACGGCCGGGGCCGTCCAGCGGTCCTGTTGCAGGCGCGTGATCGCGGTGTCCACGCGCGTCTTCCAGACAGCGTTCGTCATGCGGGCCTCCCAGGGAAAGGGAAGACTAGGCTGATCCCGACCTGTCGTGCAAGAAGCGCGACGGGAGGCGAGCGGAAATGTGAACGGGACGTGAAGGCGGCCGTACCGCTTTGACGAAGCCCCTCCTGCCGGGCCGTCGCGCCGACGATGCGGGACTCGCCCGTTCACGCCCGGTCGGATTTCGAATAGTCTGCCATCGCTTCCCCAAGCCGCAGAGGCTCGGCGCGAGCGCGAGGGTACCGATGAGCGCGATGCAGAGCGAGGTCTACGAGGCATTCCGGGCGATCGACATCCCGGAGGACAAGGCTTTGAAGGCCGCAGCCGCCTTGAGCAAACGCGACGACGAGGTGGCATCCGTCAAAGGGGAGCTACTGGTGATCAAGGGAATGATGGGCTTCGTGCTCGCCTTCCAGGTCGCCATCTTCGGCAAGCTGTTCCTGCACTGAACCTGTCGGCCCAGATGCTCTCCGCCTCACCCGGCCAGCGCCGCCGCGACGTCGGCAGCCCAGACGATGCGGGCGAACTCGCCGTGGAGGTTCGACAGCGTCATGGCGTGGATGTCCTCGGCCGCGTGGTGGTCGCCGTCGGGTCCGATCCGGTCGAAGGTCCAGCAGGCGTCGCGCACGAGCAGCGTGTCGAAGCCGAGGTTGCCCGCGGCCCGGGCCGTGGTCTCGACGCAGTGGTTGGTGATGGCGCCGCAGATCGCCAGCGTCGATCGCCCGTCCGCGCGCAGTCGCGCCTCGAGGTCCGTGCCGATGAAGGCCGAGTTGGTGGATTTGTGGAGGACGGGCTCGCCCGGGGCCTCGCGCGCCT
>CAXTFP010000216.1:0-3998 GCA_964243135.1 uncultured Lichenihabitans sp. | reverse complement strand
GCCTCGTCCATGACGGCGTGGCCGCTCAGGCCCGGCCGCAGCCGCGAGTCCGGCTCGGTGCTGTCGTGGCGGACGTGCACCACCGCTGCGCCCGCCGCCCGGAACGCCCCGAGCAGGTTGGCGATGCGCGCCGCGGCGTCGGGCTGGTTGCGGCGCTCGCCGGCGGCCTCGCGCTCCAGCCTGCCGCGCTGGACGTCGACGACGATCAGGGCCGTGCGGGCGGGATCGAGCGAGAGGGGCATGGGACGATCTCCTGCGGATCGATTTGCCTCAGTGGCGCTCGACCGGGGACCGCTCCGGCGCGGCCGCGGGCAGGCGCAGCGTGAAGGTCGTGCCCTCGCCGAAGGCGCTCTCCACCGCGACCGTGCCGCCGAGGAGGTCCGCGAAGGCGCGGGTCAGCGCGAGGCCGAGGCCCGTGCCGCCGAACCGGCGGGTCGTCGTCTCGTCGGCCTGGGAAAAGCGCTGGAACAGGCGGCCCAGCTGCTCCTCCGTCATGCCCATGCCGGTGTCGCGCACCCGGAACAGCACGTCGGCGCCGTCGCGCTCGGCCGCGAGCGTGATGGTGCCGCCTTCCGTGAACTTCGACGCGTTGCCCAGCAGGTTCAGCAGGCACTGCCTGATCTTCATCCCGTCCGACCGCAGGGGGCCCGTGCCCTCGGCGATGCGCAGCACGAAACGGTTGTTGCGACGCCCGACCAGCGCCTCCACCGTGCCCGCAACCTCGGCGCCGAGCGCCGCCACGTCAACGTCCTCCACGACGACGTCCATGCGGCCGGCCTCGATCTTGCTGAGGTCGAGCACGTCGTTGATGAGCCCGAGCAGGTGGAGGGCGTTGGACTTGATCTTGCCGAGGTCGGCCAGCAGCCCCCGCTCGCCCGCCTCCTCCAGCTCCTCCTCCATCATCTCGCTGTAGCCGATGACGGCCGAGAGCGGGGTGCGCAGCTCGTGGCTCATATTGGCGAGAAAGTTGCTCTTCGCCCGGTTGGCCTCCTCGGCGGCGTCGCGCGCCGCCGCGAGCTCCATCTCGGCGAGCTTGCGGTCCGTGACGTCCTGGACCACGCCGATCAGCCGCGGGGCGAGCCCGCGGCCCTCGATCCGGCGGGCGACCCGCCTGATCCAGCGCAGCGCCCCGTCGTTCGCCCGGCGGATGCGGTATTCGGCCGTGGTGGGGGCCGCGGGGTCGAGCCGGCGCTCGGGCGAGTAGACGAGCCCCCGGTCCTCCTCCAGGACGGCGTCGACGAAATAGGCCGTCGAGCAGCCCTGGCGCTCGGGGAGGCCGTAGAGCCGGAACATCTGCGCCGAAGCTTCGAGCTCGTCCCGGTCGAGCCGCACCTCGAAGGTGCCGATGCCGCCGACGTCCTGGGCCAGCAGCAGCCGCGCTTCGCTGCGGCGCAGGGCCAACTCGGCCCGTGCCGCCGCCACGGCGGCCCGGGTCCGTATGGCGGCCTCCGACAGGAGGCGGGCCTCGTGGGCGCTCCAGCGGCGCGGCGCCCCGTGCCGGGCCATCATCAGGCCGACCAGCGCGCCGCCCTCGATCAGCGGCACCGCCAGCAGCGCGGCGGCGCCGAGGTCCGCGGCGCGGGGATCCCCGGCGAGATCCGCGACGTCGAGGGCGCGGCCGGCCCCGAGCGCCTCGGTCCGCTCCGGCCCGAAGTCTTCCAGCCGGACCGGGCGGGCCCCGACGCCCTGCTCCTCCGGCCGATCCCACCGGCGCGCGAGGGGTGCGCGCGCGCCGGCCGCGTCGAACTCGACGTAGTCGCAGCCCGACGCGTCGAGCTCGCGCCCGAGCGACTCGGCGGCCAGCGCCGCGATCTCGGAGGGGGCTCCGAGCCCCTTGAAGCGGTCGTCGAGGTCGTGGAGGAGGTCGCGGCGCGCCTGGTCCCAGCGCCGCTCGGAGATGTCCTGGGCGATGCCGGTGAGGCCGATGGGGCGGCCCTCGGCGTCGCGCGTGAAGTCGCCGGTTCGGGCGATCCAGCGGATCTCGCCCGTGTCGGCCCGCCGGATGCGATATTCGGCACGGGTGGCGTCCGCGCCCTCTTCGCGGCGCAGGTGAGCGGAGGCGCGGTGCCGGTCCTCGTCGACCAGCAGGCTTTCCCACAGGTCCGTCGACATCGTCCCGGCCGGTTCGAGGCCGAACAGGCGGAAGAAGCCGTCCGAGGCCGTGACCCGGCGGCGGGCGATGTCGGTCGAAAAGGTGCCGATCTGCGCGGCCTCCTGGGCGCGGCGCAGCATGGCCTCGCTCCCCCGCAGCTCGCGCACCGAGCGCGTCTCGGCGACATCGCCGAAGCCGGCCGCCACCGCCGCGGCCAGCAGCTCCGCGGAGCGCATGTCATAGGCCGTGAAGGCGCCGCATGCGGACGACTCCACCTTGACGATGCCGAAGACGTGGCCGAGCCGCGCGATCGGTGCCACCACCATGGAGCGGATGTTCAGCGTGCGGGCCGTCTCGGGGTCGACGCGCGGGTCGGCCTCGGCATCGTCCGTCCGCAGGGTGCGGCCCTCGCGCAGGCTCAGGCCCGACAGGCTGCCCTCGATCGGCATGCGAAATCCCACGAAGGGCGCGAGCCGGCCGGCCGTGGCCGCGTAGACGAGCTCGCCGCCCTCGCGCAGCTCGACGGCGGCTCCCTCGGTGGTCGGGATGACCAGCAGGGCCGCCGCCACGGCGGCGTCGAGCACGGCCGGCAGCTCCCCGGCCGCCGCGCCGATCGCGCCCTGGAGCACCAGCAGGGCGTCGTGGCGGTCGATGTCGCGGTGCAGCACGGCCTCGGCGGCGCGTCCCTGGCCCAGGGCCTCGTCGCGCTCGTGCAGCGCCCGCCGCAGTTCCAGCTGCGTGACCACCTGCCGGGCCAGGGTCCGCAGCACGCCCTTCTGCTTCTCCGTCAGCCCGTCCGGGCGCGGCACGGTGTCGATGACGCAGAGCGAGCCGAAGGGCACGCCGCCCGGCGTCTTCAGCACCGCGCCGGCGTAGAAGCGCAGCCCGTGCTCGCCCGTCACGAGGGTGTTGGCGCGCGTGCGCGGGTCGGCCGTGAGGTCCGGGATGACCAGAACGTCGTCCTGCGCCAGCGCGTGCACGCAGACGGACTGCGACAGGCCGGTCTCGGCCGGCGCGAAGCCCCGCCGCGCCTTGAACCATTGCCGGTCGCGGTCGACGAGGCTCACCAGCGACACGGGCGCGTCGCAGATCTGGCACGCCAGCTCCACGAGGTCGTCGAAGCCCGCCTCGGCCGGCGTGTCCAGCACGGCGTAACGGTCGAGCGCTTCCCGCCGCCGGTCCGCGGCGTCGGTCGCGATCGCCGGAGCCTCGTGCGACGTGGACATGGGGCTCGGACCTCCGGACCGGTGCTCGCCCCGGTGGTAGCGGCTGCGCTTCCCCCTGCCAAGAGCGGCGCCGCGTTGATCCCCCGCGCCATCCGTGCCCTATGATCGGCCGTGAGGCCGGCCTGGCGGGAGGGGGTGCGATGAAGTTCTTGGTGACTTATCGGGAGCGGCGCGCCGACTTCGATCCCGCGGCGGCCCAGCGCCGCGCCGCGCGGCTCCTGGCCGAGCGCGTCATGCCGCAGGGGCTGGTGGTCCACGAGCTCCTGTCGCGCATCGGCGGGGGCGGGGGCTACGCGGTGGTCGAGACCGCCGAATCCGAGGACCTCCAGCACCTCGCCGAGCTGTTCTCGGCCTACGATTGCCGGATCGAGCCCGTGATGGACCTCGCCTTCAACGGGCCCTCGCGCGAGAAGCAGGCGCCCGCTCCGCAGGCCGCGGCCGGCCGCGGCGCGAGCCTGCCCGAGATGCCGCCCTCCGAACCCCACGAGGGCGCGTTCTCGGACGACGACGTCTACGACACGGAGGATTGACGCCCGCGAAGGTCGTGACGCGCCGTCACCTCGGCTCGGCCCGGCGCGGGATCGCCAGGTAGCCGAGGCGCTTCACCTCCTGGCGGGCCTTGGCCAGGACGTCGAGCAGGAGACCCGCCGCGCCGACCGCCCCGCCGCCGAGCATCAGGG
>CAXTFP010000215.1:0-5974 GCA_964243135.1 uncultured Lichenihabitans sp. | reverse complement strand
GCCGACGTTGCAGGTGAGGTTCGCGCCGCCGGACCGGAGATGACGCAGCGCGTCCATGTGGGCCTGGGCGAGGTCCGTCACCTGGATATAGTCGCGCAGGCAGGTGCCGTCCGGCGTGGGATAGTCCTGCCCGAAGATGTGGAGCTGCCGGCGTCGGCCGAGCGCCGTCTGCACCGCGACCTTGATGAGGTGCGTGGCGTCGCGGGTCGATTGCCCGGCGCGGCCGCGCGGGTCGGCCCCCGCCACGTTGAAATAGCGCAGCACCACGGCCCGGATGTCGTGGGCGCGGCCCGCGTCCTCCAGCATCCATTCCACCATCAGCTTGGAGCGGCCGTAGGGCGACACGGGGTTCAGCGGCCGGTCCTCCGTGACGTGGCCCGCGTCCGTTTCCCCGTAGACCGCCGCCGTCGAGGAGAAGATGAAGTGCTTCACGCCGCCCCGCACGGCGCTCTCGATGAGGTTGCGAGCCTTGGCGGTGTTGTTGCTGTAGTAGCCCAGCGGGTCCGCGACCGATTCCGGCACCACGATCCGGGCCGCGAAATGCGCTATGGCGTCGACGCCGTGCTCGGCGATGGCGCGCTCCACCAGGGCCTGGTCGCCGAAGTCGCCCTCGACCAGCGTCACGCCGGGCGGCACGGCCGAGCGGAAGCCGGTCGACAGGTCGTCGATCACCACGGGGGTCTCGCCGGCGTCGAGCAGCGCCAGCACCATGTGGCTGCCGATGTAGCCGGCACCGCCCGTCACCAGAACCGCCATGTCACCGCCCCTTCCGCCGCCGCGCCCATCCGCGCCACATCTTCACCATAGATCGCAGCGCCGAACAAACCGCATGCGCCGGTGGCCGCGAAGCTGATAGTCAGGCGTTGATTTTCGGTGGACGGTGGGCGGTCTGGACGCGGCCCAGCGGCGAGATCTGAGGTGGATGGCACCATGAAGAAGATTCGGAAGGCGGTGTTCCCGGTGGCGGGGCTCGGCACGCGGTTCCTGCCCGCGACCAAGTCCATCCCCAAGGAGATGCTCACGGTGGTCGACCGCCCGGTGCTCCAGCACGTCGTCGACGAGGCGCGCGAGGCCGGCATCGAGCACTTCGTCTTCGTCACGGGCCGCAACAAGGCGGTGATCGAGGACCATTTCGACATGGCCTACGAGCTCGAAGACACGCTGAAGCGCCGCGGCAAGGACAAGGAATACGCGGCCCTGATGGCCGACCTCCCGGCCGCGGGAGCGACGAGCTTCACGCGCCAGCAGGCGCCGCTCGGCCTCGGCCACGCCGTCTGGTGCGCCCGCGACATCATCGGCGACGAGCCCTTCGCGGTGCTGCTCCCCGACATGATCACCCTGCCGGGCGGGCGCGGCGGCCGCTGCCTCGCGCAGTGCATCGAGACCTACGAGCGCCACGGCGGCAACGTCATCGCGGTCGAGGAGGTGCCGATGGACCAGACGCACCAATACGGCATCGTGTCGATCGGCGCCGACAAGGGGGCCGAGTTCGAGATCACCGGCATGGTGGAGAAGCCGCCGCAGGGCACCGCGCCCTCGACCTCGATGATCTCGGGCCGCTATATCCTCGATCCCTCCGTCTTCGACGTGCTGGCCCACGGCGAGAAGGGCGCGGGCGGCGAGATCCAGCTCACCGACGCGATGAAGAAGATGCTCGGGACCCAGCCGTTCCACGGCACGCGGTTCGACGGCCGCACCTACGACACGGGCTCCAAGCTCGGCTTCCTCGCGGCCAACGCGGCCGTCGCCATGGCGCGCCCCGAACTGGCGGAAGGCTTCCGCGAGGAGCTGCGCAGGATCGTCGGCACGCTCTGACGTGGGGCGCGGGAGCCGGCGCGCCGGATCCCTTTCAACGGCGCGCCGGATGCCGATATGACGGGGACGCGCGGCGGCCGAGGGCCGGCCGCCTCCGGAGTGCAACCATGGACAAGATCCCCGTCACCGTGCTGACCGGCTACCTCGGGGCCGGCAAGACGACGCTGCTGAACCGCATCCTGACCGAGCCGCACGGCAAGCGCTACGCCGTGATCGTCAACGAGTTCGGCGAGATCGGCATCGACAACGACCTCGTGGTGGGGGCCGACGAGGAAGTATTCGAGATGAACAACGGCTGCATCTGCTGCACCGTGCGGGGCGACCTGATCCGCATCCTGGAGGGGCTGATGAAGCGGCGCGGGCGGTTCGACGCCGTGATCGTCGAGACCACGGGCCTCGCTGACCCCGCGCCCGTGGCCCAAACCTTCTTCGTCGACCAGGAGGTGCAGGACACGGCCCGGCTCGACGCCGTGGTGACGGTGGCGGACGCGAAATGGCTGAGCGACCGGCTGAAGGACGCGCCCGAGGCCAAGAACCAGATCGCCTTCGCGGACGTGATCGTGTTGAACAAGGTCGACCTCGTCGACCCCGCCAAGCTGCGCGAGGTCGAGGCCCGCATCCGGGCCATCAACCCCTACGCCAAGCTGCACAAGACGGAACGCTGCGCCGTGCCGCTCGACGCCGTGCTGGACCGCCGCGCCTTCAACCTCGACCGCATCCTGGAGATCGAGCCCGAGTTCCTCACCGACGACGATCACGATCATGGGCACGACCACCACGACCATGGCCACGAGCATCATCACGGCGGGCTGAAGCATTACCACGACGAGGACATGCAGTCGGTTGCCATCGCGCATGACGGCGACGTCGATCCCGCCAAGTTCATGCCCTGGCTGAACGACCTCGTGCAGCGCGAGGGCGGCAAGATCCTGCGCTCGAAGGGCATCCTGGCCTTCAAGGGCGAGCCCAAGCGTTTCGTGTTCCAGGGCGTGCATATGATGCTCGACGGCGACGTGCAGCGCGACTGGAAGCCGGACGAGAAGCGCCTGTCCAAGGTCGTGTTCATCGGGCGAGACCTGCCCGAGGCGGCGATCCGCGAGGGCTTCAGAGCCTGCGCGGCTTGACCCGACGCTCCTCCACAGGGATCTAAGCGGGCGGCACGTCCAGTCGGGCCGGAAGTTCGAGCCAGGGCGATTGGGTGAGGATCGCTCGGCCGGCGCCACACCCGGTCCGCCTCCTCCACCGCCTTGCAGGCGGTCCCCCTCCTCCACGATGTGGAGGAGGATACGCCCCGGAGCCGCCGCGCCTCCTCCTCCGCCTCGCGGAGGAGGGGGACCGCGCGAAGCGCGGTGGAGGAGGCCCGACCGGGCGCCGCAGGACGAACGGAGCCTTCGCCCGATGGCCCTGGGGTCGCCGAGGCTGAGCCTCACATCGTCGGCATTGAGAACTCGGCGCCCTCCTTGACGCCCGAGGGCCAGCGGGCCGTGACGTTCTTGGTCTTGGTGTAGAAGCGGATCGCGTCCGGTCCGTGCTGGTTGAGGTCGCCGAACACCGAGCGCTTCCAGCCGCCGAAGGAATAATAGGCCAGCGGCGTCGGGATCGGCACGTTCACGCCCACCATGCCGACCTGCACCTTCGACACGAAGTCGCGCGCCGCGTCGCCGTCGCGCGTGAAGATCGCGGTGCCGTTGCCGTATTCGTGGTCGTTGCACAGGCCGAGCGCCTCGTCGTAGCTCTTGGCGCGCAGCACCGCCAGCACGGGGGCGAAGATCTCCTCCCTGTAGATCCGCATGTCCTTCGTCACGTTGTCGAACAGGCAGGAGCCCAGGTAGAAGCCCTTCTCGTAGCCCTGCATCTTGAAGTCGCGCCCGTCGACCGCGAGGGTCGCGCCCTCGGCCAGGCCGCTCTCGATGTACATGCGGGCCTTGTCGACCGCGGCCTGGGTGATCATCGGGCCGTAGTCGGCGGAGCTGTCGGTCGAGGGGCCGATCTTCAGGGCCTCGACGCGCGGGATCAGCTTCTCCATCAGCCGGTCCGCCGTGTCGACCCCGACCGGCACGGCCACGGAGATCGCCATGCAGCGCTGCCCGGCCGAGCCGTAGCCGGCGCCGATCAGGGCGTCGACGGTCTTGTCCATGTCGGCGTCCGGCATGATGACCATGTGGTTCTTGGCGCCGCCGAAGGCGTGGACGCGCTTGCCGCGCGAGGCACCGCGCCCGTAGATGTATTCGGCGATGGGCGTCGAGCCCACGAAGCCGATGGCCTTGACGTCGGGGTCGTCGAGCAGCGCGTCCACCGCCACCTTGTCGCCGTTGACGACGTTGAGCACGCCGGCCGGCAGGCCCGCCTCGATCATCAGCTCGGCCAGCCGCATCGGCACGCCCGGGTCGCGCTCCGAGGGCTTCAGGATGAAGCTGTTGCCGCAGGCGATGGCGGGTGCGAACTTCCACATCGGGATCATGGCCGGAAAGTTGAACGGCGTGATGCCGGCCGTGACGCCGAGCGGCTGGCGCAGCGAACAGGCATCGATGTCCGGCCCGGCCCCGTCGGTGAACTCGCCCTTCATCAGGTGCGGCACGCCCATGACGAACTCGACCACCTCGTAGCCGCGCTGGATGTCGCCCCTGGCGTCCGCGACCGTCTTGCCGTGCTCGTGCGCCAGCAGGGTGGCGAGCTCCTCCATGTTCTCGTGGATCAGCGCCAGGAACTTCATGAACACGCGCGCCCGGCGCTGCGGGTTCACGGCCGCCCAGCCGACCTGCGCGGCGCGCGCGTTCTCGACCGCGGCGCGGACCTCCTCTGCGGAGGCCAGCGCCACCCGGCCCGCGACCTCGCCCGTCATCGGCCAGAACACCTCGGCGGTGCGGCCCGAGGTGCCGGCGACGTGCCGGCCGCCGATGAAATGCCCGTAGTCCTTCACGGTGTCCCTCCCCCGATCGTCTTGACTGTCCGCAGTATGCGCCGATAATTTTGCACAGCAATCGCGTGAAACGCGCAACCGCTGTGCGGATCTGGGCAGAGCGGGGATGCGGTGAACTGGGACGACGTGCGGGTGTTCCTGGCCGTGGCGCGGGCCGGCCAGTTCGTGGCCGGCGCTCGGGCGCTGCGCATCGACCATGCCACCGCGGCCCGGCGCTTGACCGCACTGGAGCGCGCGCTGAATGCCCGCCTCGTCGACCGCCGCACGACCGGCGTGCTGCTGACCGAGGCCGGCGGACGCTTCCTCGCGGCCGCGGAGCGGATGGAGACGGCCTTCCTGCAGGCGCAGGCGGAGCTCGGGGACCGCGACGTCGACCTGTCCGGCACGGTGCGGATCGGCGCGCCCGATGGGCTGTCGACCTATTACCTCGCCGCGCTCTTCGCAGCCCTGGCCGAGCGCCACCCCGCCATCGCGATCCAGCTCGTGCCGACCCCCCAGGCCGGGCCGGTCGGGCGGCGCGAGGTCGACATCGCGGTGGTGCTGGAGAAGCCGGAGGCCGGGCGCTTCGTGGCCCGCAAGCTCACCGACTACTCGCTCGGGCTCTTCGCCTCGGCCGACTACCTCGCCCGCCACCCTACCCCCGACGACGCCGCGGGCCGGACCCGCCACAGGCTCGTCGGCTACGTCGAGGAGTTCAACTATTCGCCGGCGCTGGACTACGTGGCCGAGCTCTGCGGCGGGGCGCCGGTCGCGTTCCAGTGCGCGGGCGCCATCGGCCAGTTGGAGGCCGTGCGCTCGGGCGTCGGCATCGGCGTGCTGCACGACTTCATCGCGCGCCGCCACCCCGACCTCGTCCGCGTGCTGCCCGAGCGCCGGGCGCGGCGGGCCTACTGGATCGTGGAACACGAGGACACGCGCGGTATCGGGCGGATCCGCGCGGTCCACGACCTCCTGGTGGACGCGGCCGCCCGCGACCGCGCCCTCTTCATCAGCCGGGATTGAGCCGGGTCACGGGGCCGTCGGCCGATGGGCTCGCATCATCCTCTCCGCCGCTCGTCCCCGCGAAGGCGGGGACCCCGCGCAAGATGTCCGGCCGAAGGCCGGTCATGTCTGCGACCGCCTGTCCTGTGGGACGCGACCGGGATTGTCGGCCTTCGGCCGCCTCCTTGCGCTGGATCCCCGTAGGCACGGGGATGAGCGGTGAAGGGGTGTCGAATGATGCCCGTATGAGGCGGACCC
>CAXTFP010000214.1:0-5976 GCA_964243135.1 uncultured Lichenihabitans sp. | reverse complement strand
GGCGGGCTTCATCCCGATCGGCTTCAACGGCTCCTCGGCGGGCGAATACACCTACAGCCTGTTCGTCGTCATCGCGGCCGCGCTGGTCGTGTCCTGGGTGGTGGCGGTGCTGTTCGCGCCCTTGATCGGCGTGACGCTGCTGCCGCGCCGCGTGAAGCCCCACGCCGAGCGCGAGGGCCGCTTCACCCGCGGCTTCGGGCTGCTGCTGCGCGGCGCCATGCGGGGCCGCTGGCTCACGGTGGCGTCCTGCGTGGCGCTGCTCGCGGCGGCGGTGTTCGGCATGGGCTTCGTGCAGCAGCAGTTCTTCCCCTCGGCCGACCGGCCCGACCTCCTGGTCGACATGACGCTGCCGCAGAACAGCTCCATCGCCGAGACCAGGAAGCAGATGGACCGGTTCGAGGCCCTGCTCCAGGGCGACCACGACATCCAGAGCTGGAGCTCCTACGTCGGACAGGGGGCGGTGCGCTTCTACCTGCCGCTCGACCAGCAGCTCGCCAACGCCTTCTTCGGCCAGATCGTCATCGAGACGGGCTCGCTGGAGGGGCGCGACCGGCTGGCCGCGAAGCTGCGCCGGATCGCCGAGGAGCGGTTCGTCGGCGTCGATTTCCTGGTGCACCCGCTCGACCTCGGCCCCCCGGTGGGCCGGCCGATCCAGTACCGGCTGTCGGGGCCGGACCTCCAATCCGTGCGGCGGCGGGCGCTCGACCTCGCCAACGTGGTGGCCACGAACCCCCACGTCGGCACGCCCACCTTCGACTGGAACGAGCCCGGCAAGGTGGTGCGGGTCGACATCGTGCAGGACAAGGCGCGCCAGCTCGGGGTGACGTCGGAGGACGTGGCGAGCCTGCTCAACGGCGTGGTGGGCGGCACCACCATCACGCAGGTGCGCGACAGCATCTATCTCGTGCCGGTGGTGGGCCGCGCCCGCGCCTCCGAGCGCGACGCCGTTGACACGCTGCAAAGCCTGCAGGTGCCGCTGTCCAACGGCTCGGTGGTGCCGCTGCTCAGCTTCGCGGTGCTGCGCGACGGGCTGGAACAGCCCATCGTGTGGCGGCGCGATCGCCTGCCCACGATCACGGTGCGCTCCACCATCGTGGACGACACCCAGCCCGCCACGGTGGTGAGCGCGCTGACGCCCGCCATGGCGCGCTTCGCCGCCACCCTGCCGGCCGAATATGCGCTCGCCACGGGCGGGGCCGTCGAGGAAAGCGCCAAGGGCCAGGGGCCGATCGCGGCCGTGGCGCCCGTCATGCTGCTGGCCATGGCGACGCTGCTGATGATCCAGCTCCAAAGCTTCGCCAAGCTGTTCCTCGTGGCCAGCGTGGCGCCGCTGGGGCTGATCGGCGTGGTGGTGGCGCTGCTCGGCACGGGCCGGCCGATGGGCTTCGTGGCCATCCTGGGCATCCTGGCCCTGATCGGCATCATCATCCGCAACTCGGTGATCCTGGTGACGCAGATCGACGAATACGAGGCGGAGGGCATGGACCCCTGGCACGCCGTGCTGGAGGCCACGAAGCACCGCATGCGGCCGATCCTGCTCACGGCCGCGGCCGCGAGCCTCGGCCTCATCCCCATCGCGGGCCAAGTGTTCTGGGGGCCGATGGCGGTCGCCATGATCGGCGGCATCGTGGCCGCGACCGCGCTGACCCTGCTGTTCCTGCCCGCTCTCTACGTCGGCTGGTACCGCATCAAGGCCCCGCCCCGCGGCGCCCCCGCGAGCGAGCCGACGGCACCGCTGGAGGGGTCACGCCTGCCGTCGCCGGTGTGAGAGAATCTTCACCGCGTCCCTTCAGCGCTCGTCCCCGCGCATGCGGGGACCCAAGGCGATGAGGCGGCCGAAGGCCGACACTCTCGACCGCGCTCCGCGCCGCCCGGTCGCAGAGGTGGACCGGCCTTCGGCCGGACATCCCTGCGCTGGGTTCCCGCCCGCGCGGGGACGAGCGGTGGGGAGGGTAGTTCGAGCCGATCCGCTGAAAACCGTGTGAGCGGGACGGCCCCGGCCGCCCGCCCTCACCCCATCCACCGCAGCACCACCGTCGCGAGCGGCGGCAGCGTCAGGCTGAGCGACTGCTCGTGGCCGTGGCTCTCGACCGCCTCGGTCGACACGCCGCCGCCGTTGCCGATGTCGACGCCCCCGTAGACCGCGCCGTCGGTGTTGAGCAGCTCGCGCCAGTGGCCGGCCAGGGGCACGCCGACGCGGTAGGCGCGGCGCGGCACAGGCGTCATATTGCTCACCACGAGGAGCTGCGACCCCGCGTCGGCGGTCTGCCGGATGAAGCCGTAGATCGAGTTCACCGCGTCGTCCCCCACGGCCCAGCGGAAGCCGACCGGGTCGGTGTCGGTCGCGTGGAGGGCCGGCTCCGCCGCGTAGAGGCGGTTCAAGTCGGCGACCAGCGTCTGCACGCCCTGGTGCCGAGGGGAGTCGAGCAGGTCCCAGTCCACCGCGGCGTCGTGGTTCCACTCGGACCATTGGGCGATCTCGCCCCCCATGAACAGGAGCTTCTTGCCCGGGAAGGTCCACATCCAGGCGTAGTAGGCGCGGAGGTTGGCGAACTTCTGCCAGTCGTCGCCCGGCATCTTGCGGATCAGCGACCCCTTGCCGTGCACGACCTCGTCGTGGCTCAGCGGCAGCATGAAGCGCTCGGTATAGGCGTAGACCATCCCGAACGTCATGAGGTGATGGTCGAAGCTGCGGTAGATCGGCTCCTTCTCCATGTACTGGAGCGTGTCGTGCATCCAGCCCATGTTCCACTTGAGGTCGAAGCCGAGCCCGCCCTCCTCGACCGGGGCCGTGACGCCGGGCCAGGCGGTCGACTCCTCGGCGATGACAAGCGCGCCGGGCTCGCGCTGCGCCACGATGCTGTTCAGGTGCTTGAAGAACTCGACCGATTCGAGGTTCTCCCGCCCGCCATACTCATTGGGCACCCACTCGCCGGCCTTGCGGCTGTAGTCGCGGTACAGCATGGAGGCGACCGCATCGACCCGCAGCGCGTCGACGTGGTAGCGCTCCAGCCACTCGATCGCGCTGGCGATGATGAAGCCCTTCACCTCGCGCCGGCCGAGGTTGAAGATCAGCGTGTTCCAGTCCTGGTGGAAACCTTCCCGCGGGTCGGCGTGCTCGTAGAGCGCCGTGCCGTCGAAGCGGGCGAGGCCCCACACGTCGGTCGGGAAATGGGCCGGCACCCAGTCGAGGATGACGCCGATGCCGCGCGCGTGGCAGCGGTCGACGAAATAGGCGAAGTCTTCCGGCGGGCCGTAGCGGCCGGTGGGCGCGAAGAGCCCCAGCGGCTGGTAGCCCCAGGAGCCCCCGAACGGGTGCTCCATGATGGGCATGAACTCGATGTGGGTGAAGGCCAGCGCCTCGACGTAGGGCACGAGCCGGTCCGCCATCTCGCGCCAGGTGAGGCTGCGGTTCCCCTCGCCCGGCAGGCGCAGCCAGGAGCCGGCGTGGACCTCGTAGACGGAGAGGGGGGCGTCCAGCGCCTGCCGGCGCGTGCGGTCCGCCTTCCAGTCCCCGTCCGTCCAGGCGTAGGGCTCGGGGCGGGCCACGATGGATGCGCTGCCCGGCGCCGCCTCGGCGGCCCGCGCCACGGGGTCGGCCTTCTGCGGCAGCACGGCACCGTCGGGGCCGACGATCTCGTATTTGTAGCGCGTCCCCGGGCCGATGCCGGGCACGAACAGCTCCCACACGCCCGCCTCGCGGCGCAGGCGCATCGGGTGGCGGCGCCCGTCCCAGGCGTCGAAGTCGCCCACCACCGACACGCGCCGGGCGTTGGGCGCCCAGACGGCGAAGCGCACCCCCGCCACGCCCTCGACCGCCATGGCCTGGGCGCCGAGGCAGCGGCTCAGCTCGTAATGCGTGCCCTGGCCGATGAGGTGGAGGTCGAGATCGCCGAGCAGCAGGCCGAAGCCGTAGGGATCCTCGGTGTCCTGCACGGCGTCGGGCCAGCGCACGCGCAGCCGGTAGGGCCCGGACGCCTGGACCGGCCCGGCGAAGAGGCCGGCCGGGTGGACCATCTCCAGCGTGCCGATGCAGCTGCCGTCCTCGCGGGCCAGAACGTCGACGCCGCGCGCGCCGGGCAGGAAGGCCCGGATCACCCCCGCGTCGCCGCTCCTGTGGTCGCCGAGGATCGCGAAGGGATCGCCGTGCCGCCCCTCCACCAGGGCCTGGACCGCATCGTCCCCGATGCCCGCCATCGCGTCCCTTGCCGCCGTCGCGTCCCTTGCCGCCATCACGCGCGAGCCTCCCGGCCGGTCAGTCGATCCACGAGCGCGCCGAAGCCCTGCAGCGGGATCGGCAGCCACTTCGGCCGGTTCGCCACTTCATAACCGATCTCGTAGGCGGCCTTCTCCAGCAGCATGAGGTCGAGCAGCGATCCCCTGCCCCGGGCGGCGCCGGCCTCCTCGCCCAGCGCGGCGCGGTAGCTCCCCAGGCACGCCTCGGTCGCCTCGCGGCGGAACGTGTCGAGCAGCGCTTCGCGGCGCTCGCGCACGGGCTGCGGCCCGGCGTCCTCCTCGATGCCCGCCACGGCCGCGGCCGCGTAGTCGAGCGAGCGGAGCAGGCCCGCGACGTCGCGCACCGGGCTGCCCTTGGCGCGGCGCTCGTCGAGGGCCCGGACCGGCTCGCCCTCGAAGTCGATGATGTAGGCGTCGTCCTGGGCTACCAGCACCTGCCCGAGGTGGAAGTCGCCGTGGACGCGCGTCATCACGGTGCCGACCCCCGCCTCGGCGAGCCGGTCGACGGCGTCGAGCACCGCCTTGCGCCGGCCGACCAGCGACTCGGCGAGCGAGCGGGACGCGGCGTCGAAGGACTCGTGCTGCCCGGCCAGCGCGTCGAGCGCGGCCGACACCTGCGCGCCGACGCTCCGCCCCCAGTTCTCCACCGCCGCGGCGTCGGCCTCGACGGGCGCGAAGTCGGGGTCGTCGGTCGGGGCGGCCAGCGCCGCGTGAAGCTCGCCCAGCCGCCGGCCGATGGTGCCGATGAAGGCCGTCAGCACCTGGTAGTCGGGGCTCGCGACGCTGTCGACCAGGGCCGCGTCCTCCACGGCGCGGCGCAGGTTGTCGAGCACCCAGGTCCAAGCGTCGCCCTGGTTGTGGATGACGCCCTGGATGATGGCCAGCGTGTTGGGCGTGCCGTCGGCGGCGTAGCGCACGATCTCGCCCAGCAGCGGCGCCGTATGGGCGTAGCCGACGGCCGTGAGATGGCGCGTCATCTCGGCCTCGGGGTGGATGCCGGGCACGATGCGGCGGATCAGCTTCACGATGGCGAGGTTGCCGACGATCACGGACGAGTTGGACTGTTCGGTCGTGAGCCAGCGGATGCGCGCCGCGTCGATCCCGTCGAGGGCGTCGACCGCCTCGGTGCCGAGGCAGCGGATCTCCCCGTCCGGGATGGCGAGCCGGCCCCGGTCCTTCAGGCCCTGGAGGATGGCGCGCGGCAGGGCTTCGAGCGCGAAGGCGTCCGTCAGGTAGCCGACCTGCCGGCCGCGCCGCACGCGCGCCAGCGCGGTCTGCTGGGCGAAGGACGACAGGCACGGCCCTTCCCAGGCGATGCCGGCGGGCATGAGGTAGCGGTCGGTGCGCCCGGCGGTCTCGACCTCGACCTCGATGATCAGAATCTCCTGCGAGGAGGTGAGCGGCACCGCATAGGCGAGGCGCGCCTCGGTGATCTGCTCGTTCTTGGCCGCGAACCAGCGCCGGCGGGGCAGGTAGTCGGGCAGCATCTCGCGCAGGATCTTGGCCGTGTGCCGCTCGCCCAGCAGCTCCCTCAGGCTTTCCCGGACCACGAGGGTCTGGAACTCCGGGAGCTGCTCGCCCCCGGCCTGATGCCAGGACGGCGCCCTCTCCTCGCCCGTCAGCGCGAGCCAGTAGAAGCCGTAGGGCGGCAGGGTCAGGAGGTAGGTCATCCGGCCGATAGGCGGGAAGGGCGAGGGCCCGCTGAGCTCCACCGGCACCCGGAGGCCGTAGGCCGACAGG
>CAXTFP010000213.1:0-6058 GCA_964243135.1 uncultured Lichenihabitans sp. | reverse complement strand
GGCATCTCACGGCGGGTGTGACCATCTGTTGGAAGGGCTCCACGGGATGTATGGCGTCGAGGGCCCTCTTAGCATTGGACGTTTTGTCCAGGCCAGGGGAGTTGGACCTACCACGCATCGGCAGTATGCGTGGCCTGCACGAGGCGATTGCGGCCCCGCGCGGCGGGCAACATGCCCGGCGCCGCGCGGGGCCGGTTTGGGAGACGGGCATGATGAACAGCGCCTCAGGGGCGGCGGGCGGCAGGGCGGTGGAGCGCGACGCCCGGCTCGTGTCGGCGGATCCGCACAGCGTTTCCCCCAGCGAGATCGCCCTGGGCGTGGTGATCGGCCGCACGTCCGAGTCCTTCGACTTCTTCGTGTTCGGCATCGCCTCGGCCCTGGTCTTCCCGCAGATCGTGTTCCCCTTCGCGAGCCCGGTGAACGCCACGCTGCTGTCCTTCGTGCTGTTCAGCCTGGCCTTCGTGGCCCGGCCGATCGGCTCCCTGATCTTTCTGGAGGTCGACCGGCGGCACGGCCGCGGTGTGAAGCTGACGATCGCGCTGTTCCTGCTCGGTGGATCCACGGCGGCCGTGGCCTTCCTGCCGAGCTACGCCGACATCGGCTATTGGTCGATCGTCATGCTGACGCTGTGCCGCATCGGCCAGGGCTTGGCGCTCGGCGGCGCCTGGGACGGGCTGGCCTCGCTCCTGGCGCTCAATGCCCCCCCGAACCGGCGCGGCCTCTACGCCATGGTGCCCCAGCTCGGGGCGCCGATCGGCCTCATCGTCGCCGCGGGGCTCTTCGCCTTCTTCATGTACAACCTCGGGCCGGAGGACTTCCTGAGCTGGGGCTGGCGCTACCCCTTCTTCGTGGCCTTCACCATCAACGTGGTGGCGCTGTTCGCCCGGCTCCGCCTCATCGCCACCGAACAGTTCGTCGAGCTCTTCGACACCCGCGACCTCGTGCCGGCGCCCGTCATGACGCTGATCCGCACGCAGTGGCGCGACATCGTCATCGGGGCCTTCGTGCCCCTCGGCAGCTACGCGCTGTTCCACCTCGTGACGGTGTTCCCGCTGTCCTTCGTCCAGCTCTACACGGACGCGACGCCCCAATCGTTCCTGGCGCTGGAATGCGTGGGCGCCTGCGCGCTGACGGTGGGGGTCGTGGTGTCGGGGCTGCTGGCCGACTATATCGGGCGCCGCACGCTGCTCGGCTCCAGCGCGGCCGGCATCGCGGGCTTCTCCTTCGCGGTCCCGTTCCTGCTCACCGGCGGGCTGTCGGGCCACGTCGTCTTCGTCATGGTGGGGTTCGGCCTGCTCGGCGTGTCGTTCGGCCAGGCAGCGGGCGCGGTGGCATCCAACTTCGCGAGCCACAACCGCTACACGGGCTCGGCGCTGACGTCGGACTTGGCCTGGCTGCTGGGGGCCGGCTTCGCCCCCCTCGTGGCGCTCGGCGGCTACGCGGTCTTCGGCCTGTGGGCCGTGGTGATCTACCTCTTGTCGGGCGCGGCCTGCACCCTGGCGGCGCTGGCGGTCAACAAGAGCCTCGCGCTCCGGAACGAGTGACGCGAGCCTCGCCGCGAGCCCTCAACCCGGCGCGGTGATCATCTCGCGGATGCGGCCGGCGAGCTCGTCCATGGCGAAGGGCTTGGTCATCACGGCCATGCCGGCGTCGAGGTGGCCGCCGCCGACGGCGGCCGTCTCGGCGTAACCCGTGATGAACAGCACCTTGAGGCCGGGCCGCAGCGCCCGGGCCGCATCCGCCACCTGCCGGCCGTTCATGCCGCCCGGCAGCCCCACGTCGGTGACGAGGAGGTCGATGCGGATGTCCGACCGCAGGATCTTGAGGCCGCCCGTGCCGTCGGCGGCCTCGATGGCCGTGTAGCCGAGGTCGGCCAGGACCTCGCCCACCAGCATCCGCACCGTCGGCTCGTCGTCCACCACCAGCACGGTCTCGCCCCGCTCGGCGCGGGGCATGGCCGCGACGTCGTCGGACGGCGCCTCGTCCCGCGCGGCGCCCCCGTCGTGGCGCGGCAGGTAGAGCGTGACCGAGGTGCCGAGCCCCGCCTGCGAGTGGATCCGCGCCTGCCCGCCCGACTGCTTGGCGAAGCCGTAGATCATGCTGAGGCCCAGGCCCGTGCCGAGCCCCAGCGGCTTCGTGGTGAAGAAGGGGTCGAAGGCCCGCGCCGCCACTTCGGGCGTCATGCCGGTGCCGGTGTCGGACACGCTGAGCATGAGATAGGGGCCGGCGTCGAGGTCGCGCGCCGCGGCGCCCCGCGCGTCGACCCAGTGATTGGCGATCTCCACCGTGAGCCGGCCGCCGTCCGGCATGGCGTCGCGCGCGTTGATGGCGAGGTTGAGGAGCGCGTTTTCGAGCTGGTTCGGGTCCACCAGCGCCACCCAGGCGCCGGGCGCCGCCACGACGTCGAGCGCGATGGCGGGGCCAACCGTGCGGCCGATCAGCTCCGCCATGCCGGCCACGAGCCGGTCGACGTCCGTGGGCTTGGGGTCGAGCGTTTGGCGCCGCGAGAAGGCCAGCAGGCGGTGCGTCAGGGCGGCGGCGCGGCGCGACGCCTCCTGGGCAGCGTCGATGTAGCGGCCGAGGTTGTCGATGCGCCCCTGGCGCAGGCGCAGGGCGAGGAGGTCGAGGCTCCCCGAGATGCCGGTGAGCAGGTTGTTGAAGTCGTGGGCGAGGCCGCCGGTGAGCTGGCCCACAGCCTCCATCTTCTGCGACTGGCGCAGCGAGTCCTGCGCCATGGCGAGCTGCTTCTGCTGCTCCTTGAAGTCGGTCACGTCGCGGCCGACGCCGGTCATCCGTCGGCCGCCGGGCTCGGGCGACATGGTCCAGGAGATCCAGCGCCACCGGCCGTCCCGCGCCCGGACGCGGTTCTCGTAGCTGACCGGCAGGCCGCCGTCGCGCATGCGCTCCAGCGCGTCCATCACGTCGCCGAGGTCCTCGGGGTGGATAAACTCTGCGTGGGAGCCGTGCAGGATCTCGCCCTCGCTCCAGCCGAGCAGGCGCGTCCAGTAGGGGTTGATCTTGAGCATGCGGCCGTCGTGGTCCGCCACGACGAGCAGGTCCTCGCCGAGCTCCCACAGGTCGTCGCGCTCGCGCGTGCGGTCGCGAACGTCGCCTTCGAGCCCCGCGTTGCGGAGCCGCAGCCCGCGCTCGCTGTCGCGCAGTTCCTCCTCGGCGCGGTGGCGCGCCGACACGTCCCGGGCGATGGCGATGACCTTGGGCCCGCCGCGGGCGACCGCTTGGGGCGCGAAGCTCAGCTCCCACCAGCGCGGCTCCCCCCCGACCGGGGAGCTCTGCCCCTCGCAGCGGACAGTGCCGCCGGCCGCGGCCCCGCGCACCGCCTCGCGGATGGCGTCGCGCGCGTCGGGCGGCCACAGCGCGGCCAGCTCCCGCCCCACCATGGCTTCGGCCGAGCTGTAGCCATTCATCACGACGCCGCGCTCGTTGACGAACTCGATGACGCCGTCGGCCGACAGGACCTTCATGCAGTCGGGGCTGGCGTCGAGCACGCCCCGCGCGAACGCCCGGCTGTCGCGCAATTCCTCCATCCGCCGCGCCTTGGCGATGGTCTGCGCCAGCGTCGCCGCGACCGTCTCCAGGAAAGCTGTGTCGGCGATGGAGAAGTCGCGCCGGTCCGGGCTGTCCACCTCCAGCACGCCGTAGCGCCAGTCCCCCGTCGCCACGAGCACGTTGAAGGCCCGGTGCACCGCGTGATCGATGAGGAGCTGCGGCGTGCGGAAGCGGGTCTCGGCCGCGAGGTGGTTCGACAGCACGGGCTGGCCGGTGCGGAAGGCGTAGCCGGCCAGGCTGTCGAGGTCGCTGCCCAGCGTGGCATGGCCCACCGTGCCGGGGCGCCAGCCGGTGCCGGCCCGCATGATGAAGCGGTCCTCGGCGGGCATGTATTCGAGCACCTTAGCGAGGCCGCATTCCATGCCCTTCGCGGCCACGCGGGCGGCCTCGTCGAGCACCGGCTGCAGCTCGTCCGTGCGCAGGCCGAAGCTCGCGAACTCGGCCGCGAGCTCCTGCTGGCGCAGGCGCAGCGTCAGTTCGGAATGAGCTTCTTCGAGCGTCGACGGGCTGATCATGATGCGCCGAACATAGCGGCCCCCACGCTCCCTGTCGCGCCCGCATCGGCCGTCGTGGTTGACGGGCGAGGTCGCACCGGGCACCGGTCCGGCCCGGGACCTCCGGCGGTGGCGGGCGTTTTCGACGGACGGGGGGGAGGCCGCGGCGTGGCGCAGGACGGGAACGGCGACGGGACGATGTCGGGCGCGCCTCCCGTGACGCCGGACGGCCGCTACTTCGTCGTCCGCGGCCGGCTGTGGCGGTGCTCCGACCCCAGGCTCGATCCCGAGGAGAGACGGCGTCTCGTCGCCGCCCTCATGGACGCCCGGCGAGCGGTCGGCCGGGCGCTGCGCGCCGAGGACGCGGGCGCCCTCGCCGCGGCCCGCAGGCGGGTCGACGCCGCGAAGCGGGCGCTGGGCGAGCGCGGCCCGGTGTGGTGGGACGACGGTGCCCCGGACCTCAACCGCCGCATGGCCCGCGATACGCCCTACGCGGATTGGTTCACCATGCTCGGTGCAGAAGAGCGCAGCGGCGATCCGGGCGCGAACGAATCGGACCGCCGGGCTGTTGAGCGGCACAAGCCCGAGAAAGCTTCGGGCGAGTGAGCGTTCCATGAGGGATGACAGACGAGACGTGGCGCGGTTCCCGATGCCGGAGGAGCGCGCCGAGATCCTGGAGCGCAAGCGGACCTGGAAGATGGCGCGCTCGGCTCACGCCTACGTGCGGGGCTCGACGGCGCAGTTCTACCGATGGCTCGGCGAGGTCGACCGCGGCCTCGTGCCCGAGGCGCCGCCCGTCTGGATCTGCGGCGACTGCCACCTCGGCAACCTCGGCCCGCTCGCCGACGCGGGAGGGCGCGTGGGGATCGGCATCCGCGACCTCGACCAGTCGGTGCCCGGCAACCCGGCCCACGACGTGATCCGCCTCGGCCTGTCGCTGTCCACGGCGGCGCGCGGCTCGGACCTGCCCGGCGTCACCACGGCCCACATGCTGGAGGAGATGGTGCACGGCTACCGCGACGCGCTGCTCGGCCACGACGAGGGCCTGCTGCAGGCGCGCGCCGGCCGGGCGGTGCGCGGCGTGCTGGAGCAGAGCACCCACCGCCGCTGGGAGCACCTCGCCCAGGAGCGGCTGGAGCGCGTCCAGCCCGCCATCCCGCTCGGCAAGCGCTTCTGGCCCCTGTCGGACGAGGAACGCCACGCCATCGAGGTGCTGGTGTCCTCCGAGGCCGCGCAGGCCCTCGTCGGCGACCTTCACGGCCGTGGCCGCCACCACGCCGTCGAGGTGCTGGACGCCGCCTATTGGATGAAGGGCTGCTCGTCGCTGGGCGCGCTGCGCTACGCCGTGCTGCTGCGCGTCGGCTCCGGCAAGGCGCGGCCGAGCTACTGCCTCATCGACATCAAAGAGGCGGTGGACAGCGTGGCGCCGGTGGCGCCCGGCCTCGACGCCCCGGCCGACCCCGCCGAGCGCGTGGTGAGCGGCGCGCGCGCCCTGTCGCCCGCCCTGGGCGACCGCATGCTGCCGGGCCGCCTGCTCGGCCGGCCGATCGTGATGCGCGAGCTGATGCCCCAGGACCTGAAGCTCGCCCTCGACCAGCTCACCCGCGAGGAGGCCGTCGGCGCCGCGCGATACATGGCCTCCGTCGTGGGCCATGCCCACGCCCGGCAGATGCCGCGCGACACGCGGATCGCCTGGAGCGAGGAGCTGCAGCGCCACCACACCGGCGGCCTCGACGCGCCGTCCTGGCTGTGGTCGACGGTGGTGGAGCTGGTGGGGCACCACGAGCGCGGCTACCTCGACCATTGCCGCGACTTCGCCCTGGCGAATGCCGGATCGGCCGCCTGAAGCGGTCGCCGGAGGGCCCTCCCGCTCGGTGTGCCGCTGCCGCGCGCCCGGTATGCGGGTTGTTCCGCGCCCGGCCTGCGGCCTTCGACCGCGCCGCAGCCGTCCAGGTACGCGATGAACGCTTCCGTGTCCTGTGCTGCCTTGTCGTTCC
>CAXTFP010000212.1:0-6095 GCA_964243135.1 uncultured Lichenihabitans sp. | reverse complement strand
AGCTCCGCAGCGGCCGCGCGTCGGCGTAGGGTGCCGGGATACGGATCCCGCAGGGTCGCCCGGGTCATAACGGAGGGGAGCGTGCGATGAAAGCGCCGATCGGCATCACCATGGGCGACCCGGCCGGGATCGGCCCCGAGATCGTGGCCCGGCTCTTCGCCGCGGGCGTCCCCCGGCCCTGCCTCGTCTACGGCGACGCCGCCGCGCTGCGGCGCGCCGCGGCGCTGGTCGGCGCCGACCTCGCGGTGCGGATCGTGGCCGAACCCGCCGAGGCCCTCGCGGCCCCGCCCGGCACCGTGCCGGTGGTGCAGGTCGGCGCGCTGCCGGGGGATCTGCCGATGGGCCGCGTGTCGGCCGCCGCCGGGGCCGCGGCCTATGGCTACGTGGTGCAGGCCATCGACGACGCCGCGAATCGCCGGATCGCCGCGATCGTGACGGCGCCGATCAACAAGGACGCCCTGAGGGCCGCCGGGGTCCGCTACCCCGGCCACACCGAGATCCTGGCGGAGCGCGCCGGCACGGCGGACTTCGCCATGATGCTGGCCAACGACGAGCTGCGCGTGCTGCTGGTGTCGATCCACCTGTCGCTGGCCGACGCCGTGCGCGCCGTGACGCCCGCGAGCGAGCTGCGCGCCATCCGGCTCGCGCACCGGGCGACGCGCGCCTTCGGCATCGCGGCGCCCCGCGTCGCGGTGGCGGGGCTGAACCCCCACGCGGGCGAGAACGGGATGTTCGGCCGCGAGGACCTCGACGTCATCGCGCCCGCGATCGCCCTCGCGCGGGCCGAAGGCATCGACGCTTCCGGCCCCTGGCCGGGCGACACGGTCTTCATGCGGGCGCGGCGCGGCGGCTTCGACGTGGTGGTGGCCCAGTACCACGACCAGGGGCTGATCCCGGTGAAGTACCTCGGGATCGACCACGGCGTGAACATCACGGTGGGCCTTCCCTTCGTCCGCACCAGCGTCGACCACGGCACGGCCTTCGACATCGCCGGCGCGGGACTGGCCGATCACGCGAGCCTCGCGGCCGCCCTGCGGCAGGCCTGCGCCATGGCGGAGGGCGGTGCGGGGTGATCAGGCGCCCTGCACGAAGGCCAGCACCTCGGCGGCCCGCCAGGGCTTGGAGATGAACCGCACCTTGTGGGGCAGCGCGTCGGGCCGGGTGGCGGAGTTGCCCGAGGTCACGCAGATGCTGATCCAGGGATAGCGCTCCGCCGTGGTGAGGGCGAGGGACAGGCCATCGATCGAGTCCCGCAGCCCGATGTCGGCGAAGAGCGCCAGCACGTCGGCGGCGTTGGCCGCCAGGTGGTCGTGCGCCGCCTGCCCGGTGTCGAACGCGAAGGCCGTGAGGCCGCATTCCTCCACCATGTCGCGCGCCATGCGCGACAGCTCGATGTCGTCCTCCACGATCACCACGCTGGATCGCCGGTCGGTCTGGGTCGTCATGCTTCGGTTCCGGATGTCGATGATGTGGGGAGCCGTCAAACAGGCTCTGAGCCCGCCATCATGGCCTGGACGCGGCGCATCACGTCGCCGTGGTCGTAGGGCTTGCCCACGAAGGCGGCCCCCTCCGGGACGTCGCCGGCCCGCGGCAGCGCCCGCCCCGACACGATCATGGTCTTGACGGCGGGGCGGTTGACGTGGACCCACCGGGCCAGCCCGTAGCCGTCGAGCGTGCCCGGCATCTCCACGTCGGTGAACAGCAGCGCCACGTCCCGGCGCTCGCCGAAGATCGCCAGCGCCTGGTCGGCGGTGGACGCCTCCAGCACCTCGAATCCCTCGTCCTCGAAGAGGTCGATGACCATCATGCGGACGAGCGGCTCGTCCTCGACGATCAGGACCACGGCGCGGCCGACAGGGGAGGCTTGGCTCATGAACCCCCTACGTCCGACGCGAGTACAATGTTCCTCGCCCCGCCCGGGCCGGGCCACGGGGGCGCGGCGCATCAACCCTGGCTTCCGATCGGCGTTGATTTCCCCCTCGCGACGGGTGACAGGGGTCCCCATGCGGCCCGCGGGGGGCCGCGCGGTCGAACCGCGGGCGGGGGTGGATCACGGGCATGAGGTCGACGGCATCGCGCGGGGGCTCCGCGGCGGGGCAGCGGGCGGAGAGGGGCTGGGGCGACTGGTTGCGGGGCGTCCCGTCCCGCCTCGCCCCGGGCCGCGGCGTCCGGGAGGAGGCCGGCGCGCTGCGGGACCGTCTCTTCGGCCTCGTCGACGCCGGGCATCCCGTGCCGCCGGGCGCGGTCGTGGCGCCGGTGTGGAGCGGCGGCGTCGCGATCCGCGCGGCGCGCTGGGCTCCGCCCGACGGCCATGGGCCCGGGACCGTGCTGATCTGCACGGGCCGCACGGAGTTCATCGAGAAGTACCTGCCCGTGGTGGCCGAGCTCCGGGAGCGGGGCTTCGCCGTGGTGGTGTTCGACTGGCGCGGCCAGGGCCTGTCGGAGCGCCCGCTGCGCAACGCCCACAAGGGCCACGTCGGCCATTTCTCGGACTACGAGGGCGACCTCCTGGCCGTGGCGGCTCAGGTGCTGGAGCCCTTCTGCCCGCGGCCCTGGTTCGGGCTCGCGCATTCCATGGGCGGCGCCATCGCGCTCAACGCCGCGGCCGACCACCCGGAGCTGTTCCGCCGGCTGGTGGTCTCGGCCCCGATGGTGGAGATCGCGCGGCTGCCGTTCCGGCAGACGGCGCGGGCCGTGGCGCGGCTGTGCCGCTACGGTGGGCTCGCCCGCAGCTTCGTGCCCGGCGGGCGCGGGCGCTCGCTGCTGTTCCGAGCGCTGGAACAGAGCGTCCTCACCTCGGACGGGGCGCGCTACCGGGTCGCGCTCGACTACCTCCGGGCGGACCCGCGCCTGGTGCTGGGCGCCCCCACGCTGGGCTGGCTCCACGCCGCCTTCACGGCCATGGCGCGGCTCCACGCCGACGACTACCCGGAGCGGATGCGCACCCCCGTGCTGGCCGTGGTGCCGGGCGCGGACCGCATCGTCGAGCCCCGCGCCACGGAGCGCCTCGTGGCGCGCCTGCGCGCCAGCCGGGCCGTGACGGTGCCGGGCTGCCGGCATGAGATCCTGGTGGAGCGGAACGGCTTCCGCCAGCAGTTCTGGGCCGCCTTCGACGCCTTCGTGCCCGGCACTGAATAGGTCAACGCGCCCCGGCGCGCCGCCAGCCCAGCGCCGCCACGCCCGCGAGCCCGGCCGACAGCACGGCGTTCCAGGCGGCGAGCGACAGGCCCGCGACCCGCAGCGCGGCCTCGTCGCAGCGCACCACCGACACGGCCTGGAGCTGCTTCAGGAAGTCGTCGACGCTCGGCGGCGCGGCCGCTGCGCCCGAGCACCCGGTCGGGCCCACCCACAGGTGCCACTCGACGCCGGCGTGGTAGGCGCCGAGCACGGCGCCGGCGGCGAACACCGCGGCCAGCAGGGCGAAGGCGAGGCGCGACAGGACGGCGGGCAGGCGCGGACCGGTCACCGCCAGGGCCGCGGCCGGCATGAGGGCGAGGTAGAAGGGGATGCGCTCCTTGAGGCAGAGCTCGCAGGGGAGGTAGCCGCGGAGCTGGAGCGTCCAGACCGCCGCCAGGGCGGCGAGCGACGCCGCCGCGATGAGGGCCGCCGGCATCGCGAGGGCGGGATGCCGGGCCGCCGTGACCGTGTCGCGCATGGGAGTCCCCCGTCAGATCACGCGCGTGGCGACGTAGAAGCCCACCGCGATCAACAGGAGAAAGCCGACGAGGATGGCGGCGAAATGGCGTTCGAGCGCGCCGCGGATCGGGTCGCCGAAGCGGTTGAGCAGCCCCGCCACGATGAAGAACCGCGCCCCGCGGGTCACGGCCGAGAGCAGCACGAAGAGGGCGAAATTATAGCCCAGGAGCCCGCTCATGATGGTGACGAGCTTGTAGGGGATGGGCGTCAGGCCCTTCACCAGGATCACCAGCCAGCCCCATTGCGCATAGGCGGCCCGCAGGGCGTCCATCTTGTCGGCGTAGTGGTAGAGCGAGATCAGCCACTGGCCGAGCGTGTCGTAGAGCAGCGCGCCGATGGCGTAGCCGAGGATGCCGCCCAGCACGGACCCCACCGTGCAGATCGTCGCGTAGGTCCAGGCCATCCGGGGCTTCGCCAGCGCCATAGGCACGAGGATCAGGTCCGGCGGGATGGGGAAGAACGAGCTTTCCGCGAAGGCCACGGCGCCGAGCGCCAGCGGGGCGTGGCGGCTCTCGGACAGGGCGAGGGTCCAGCGGTAAAGGCGATCGAACATGATGCCGGCTTAGAGGAGGGGCCCTGCGAAGTCCATGGCGGGGCCGCGTTCAAGACGAGGTGGCGTCGAGCTTGGTTTCAAAAGGCCCTCGGCCTTTTGCGGGTTTGGGGGCAGAGCCCTGAAAAGGATCAGTGCTCTGCTTGAATAAGAGACAATAGAGGGAGACGAAATTCAGGGCTCCGCCCCCAAACCCGCCAAAGGGACAGCCCTTTGGAAACCATTCTCGGTCGATTCACCTGTTTTGATAAGCGTCCAAATATCAGGTGCTCGCCAGGGCGCCGCGCCAATATTCCGTCAGCGCTTCCACCAGCTCCGCGTCGAAGTCCGGGAACAGCGGCGCCAGCGCGGCCTCGGCCTCCAGGACCGCCGGCCCCGCATGCGCGTGCGACGACTGCCACAGGCCGCGCGTCAGGGCGAAGCTGCGCATCAGCAGCGGCACGCCCCGCCCGCCGGGCAGCCGCAGCGCCTCCTCGATGGCCGTCCCGGTCTCGACCAGCCGGCCCGCGAAGGCGAGCTTGAAGGCGCGGAGCTTCGCGGGATCGAGGTTGCGTTCGAGCACGCCGTAGCCCAGCGCGTCCAGGCGGAGCAGCGCCGGGTTGCGCCGCAGGTGGCCGGCGTAGGCGGCGAGGAACGCCGCCACCTTGTCGGCGCGCCGCCCCTTCGTGGTCCGGAACGTTCCCGCGATGTCGCCGAGCAGCACGTCCAGGTCGTGGAGCAGGAGGGCGATGAAGATCTCCTCCTTGGTCCGGAAGTAGAGGTACACCGTCCCCTTGGCCAAGCCCGCCGCGGCCGCGATCTGCGCCGCGCCGGGCAGCGTGCCGTCGCCCGCGACGAACAGCGCGCTCGCCGCCCCCAGGATGGCGTCCCGCCGGGCCTGCTTGTCTTCCGTGCCGATCGCGTGCCGGACCATCGGGGCGCCGTCAGCCCTTCGACATGCTCAGCACCATCTTGGCCTGCGCGTGGCGGGACATGAACCGCGTGCTGAACGCCATGATCCCGTTCAACCGGCCGGCGATGACGCTCGATCGGCCGGCGAACATCGCCTTGAGGCCAATCGCGGCGACCCGGGCGGGCGGCAGCATGGTGCGCCGCATCGATGCGTTGGGGCGATAGTCGGCCACGCCGAAGAACTCCGTCTCCATCAGGCCTGGCGACAGCACCGTCACGCCCACCTTGGGGGCGAGCTCAACGTTGAGCGACTCCCCGAACGACAGCACATAGGCCTTCGCGGCCCCGTAGGCACCCAGCAGCGGCGTCGGCTGGTAGGCCGCGAGGCTGGCCACCAGCAGGATGCGCCCGCCCCCGCGGGCCGCCATGCGCCGGCTGAACACGTGCGTCAGCTCCGTCAGGGCCACGACGTCGACCTGCAGCATGGTCCGCAGGCGGGCCGGGTCGTGTTCGAGGAAGCCGCCGCTCAGCCCGAAGGCGGCGTTGTTGACGAGGATGTCGGGCTCGATCCCCCGCGCGTCGAGGCGGCCCTGCAGCGCCGCCGCGCTGTCCGGCTCGGCGAGGTCGATGGGCTCGACCACCACCTCGATGCCGTGTTCCCGCCCGAGCTGCTCGGCCAGGCGCCGCATGGGCTCCTCGCGCCGCGCCGCCAGCACGAGATCGATCCGCCGCGCGGCCAGCGCCTTGGCGAACTCCACCCCGAGCCCGCTCGACGCCCCCGTCACCAGCGCCCACTGCCTCTTCGTCCCGCTCATGTCGACCTCCAAAATGACCTGTGGTCAGTATATGTGACCGCTGGTCATTTTGAAAGGCCTCCCCGCGGCGTGACGCCCAGGGCTTCCGGGAAAGCCGCGCCGACACCCCCGCTCGTGCGACGCGGGAGCGCGCTGTTGACCGG
>CAXTFP010000211.1:0-6101 GCA_964243135.1 uncultured Lichenihabitans sp. | reverse complement strand
CGGCCGACTCGCGAAGCCGCTCGCGCAGCGCTTCGGCGGCGCGCAGCACCGCGCGCCCGGCCACCACCAGCCCCGTCGACCCGTAGGCCCCCGTGTCGTGCCCAATCCCCGGCGCGTCGGTGTCGGACTGATGCACCGCGATGTCGCCCGGCGCCGCCGACAGCACCTCGGCGGCGATCTGCACGTGGGTCGTGGTCGAGCCGTTGCCGAACTCCGCCGTGCCGACCGCCAGCGCGAAGGTGCCGTCGGGGCGCAGCGCGATCCGCGCGTCGGAGAAGTGGCCGCGCGGCGGGATCGTGTGGATCATGCCGAGCGCCATCCCGCGCCCGGTCGCCCAATCGCCCTCCGGCACGGGGGCTCCGGCGTCGCGCTCCAGGGCCGCCTCGACGAGCGACAGGCACTGGTCGAGGCCGTAGGAGCCGTATTGGACATCGCCCTGGTCGGTGCTGGTGCCGATCATCGGGTCGCCGGGGCGGATGACGTTGCGCCGCCGTATCTCGAAGGGGTCGATGCCGAGGCGGTGGGCCAGCTCGTCGACCGCCGACTCCACCGCGAAGATGAGCTGGCTGAGCCCGTAGCCGCGGAAGGCGCCGGCCGGCACCTCGTTGGTGTAGACCGCGTAGCCGTCCACCTTCTTGTTGGGGATGTCGTAGACGGCGATCGACTCGCCGCAGCCGTGGTGCAGCACGCCGCCGGCGTGGTTGCCGTAGGCGCCGGTGTTGGACACGGCGCGCAGCGCCACGGCGGTGAGGCGCCCGTCGCGGCGCGCCCCGAGCTTCACCGTGACGGCGATGGGATGGCGCGTCGTGGTGGCGGTGAACTGCTCCTCGCGGGTGAGTTCGAGCTTCACGGGGCGGCCGGTGCGCAGCGCCGCCAGGGCCGCGACGTCCTCGACCAGCATCTCCTGCTTGCCGCCGAAGCCCCCGCCGACGCGCTCGCACAGCACCCTGACGCGGTCGGGCGCGAGGCCCAGCAGCCCGGCCAACGCCCGGCGGACGAGGAAGGGCACCTGCGTGCTGGTCCGCACCACGAGCCGGCCGTCCGCGTCCGTCCAGGCGATGGCCGCGTGGGTTTCGAGGTGGGCGTGCTGCACGCGCTGCGCCCGGTAGGTCGCCTCGTGCACGGCGTCGGCTTGGGCGAAGCCGGCCTCGGCGTCGCCGATCTCGGAGTGGAACTCCGCCACCACGTTGCGCGACGGGTCATGGATGCCACTGCCCGCGCCCTTGTCGGCGTGGAGCGGGGGCGCGCCCGGCGCCATGGCGGCCTCGGGGTCGAACACGGCCGGGAGCGGGGCGTAGGCGACGGCGAGGCGCCGGCAGCCCTCCTCGGCCGCGGCCTCGCTGTCCGCCACCACGGCGGCGACGCGCTGGCCGCGGAACCGCATGACGGAATCGAAGACGCGCGTGTCGAAGGGGTCGTCGGTGTCGAGCTCGTGGCGGCCGGTCGAGAACAGCGCCGCCGGCGCGTCCTCGTGGGTCAGCACCGCCACCACGCCCGGCACGGCCAGCGCCGCCGACCGGTCGATCGTCACGACACGGGCATGCGCGTGGGGCGAGCGGAGCAGCTTGACGTGGAGCAGCCCCTCGGGCGCGACGTCCGTCGTGAAGCGCACCGCGCCCGTCACCACGCCGGGGCCGGCCGGCGCGCCGAGGTGGCGGCCGCCGTCGGCCGTCACCGTGCCGGCGACCGCGTCCGCGATGGCCCGGTAGCCGGTGCAGCGGCACAGGTTGCCCTTCAACGCTTCGGGCAGGTCGCGCCGCTGGCCCTGGTCCAGGGCCGCGGCCGTCATGATCATGCCGGCCGTGCAGAACCCGCACTGGAAGCCCTGCGCGTCCAGGAAGGCGCGCTGCATCGGGTGCAGCGCGTCCCCGCAGGCCAGCCCCTCGATGGTGGTGACGGCGCGGCCCCGCGCCCGGTAGGCCGGCGTGATGCAGCTGTGGACCGGCTCGCCGTCGATCCACACCGTGCAGGCGCCGCAGTCGCCCGCGTCGCAGCCCTTCTTGACGCCGAACCAGCCGAGCCCGCGCAGGAAGGTGCGCAGGCACTGGCCGGGGCGCGGGCCCGCCCCGGAAGCGACGCCGTTGACCGTGAAGCTCATGGTGCGCCCAGCTCGTCCAGGATCTCGGCCGCGAGATGCGCCGTGACGACGCGCCGCCACGGGCGGCGGCCGTGCACGTCGTCGAACATCGTCTCATCCGGGAGGGCCGCGAGGTCGCCGAGCAGCGCGGCTCGCCCGGGCGGGGCCGGGTAATGCAGCACAAGGGGCCGGACCGTCGCGCCCGTGACGGTGAGCCGGAAGGTCCCGTCCGCGTCGTGGGTGCCGATGAGCAGCGCGGCCGAGCGGCCGAGCGGCGTCAGCGAGATCTGCCGGAACGCCGCGCGCCGGCGCAGGGCGGCGGCCGGCAGCCGCACCGCGCGCAGCAGCTCGCCGGGATGGAGCGCGTTGCGGCCCGCCCCGACCACGAGCTCCGTGACCGGGACCTCGCGATCGCCGTCCTCGCCCCACACTTGGCAGGCGGCGTCGAGCGCCGCGGCCAGCGCCGTCATGGGGCCGGCCGGCAGGGCGAGGCAGATGTTGCCGCCCACCGTGGCGGCGTTCCACACCTTGAAGGAGCCGAGCAGCGCGCGGCAGCAGAGCGGCACCAGCGCCGCGGCGCGCCACCCGGGCGGGGGCGCCCAGCGTTCGAGCTCGGCGATGCGGCAGGTGGCTGCGATCGTGACCCCCTCGGCGTCGGCCTCGATCGGCGTCCAGTCGAAGCCGCGCAGATCGATGAGGCGCGTCAGCTCCGGCTGCGGCTCGGAGAAGAGCCACGTGCCGCCCCCGAGCCAGGCGTCGCCCCGGCGCCAGCCCGCGATGCTCCCCCGGTCCGGCCGCTCCACCACGGATTCGATCGTGTTCAGGTCCAAGGCGCCGCGTCTCCGCCGTCCGGTTCGATCTGCAGGAGCCGTGCCACGCCGGCCCCCGGCCGGGATAGGCCCTCGGCCCGGCGGCTGTCGAGCGCGGCCCCGCGCCGCGCCCCGCGGGCCGGTCCCAACCCGAATTTCGCCGCGAGGTCGCCCCATCGTGGGGAAGGTAAATCTTTACGCATCGCGCGCTACCGTGAGGCTCGCGAGAGGCCGTCCAGACCGCGAAGGGGTGTGATCCATGATCCGTGTGCTCGAAGGGCAGGGCCGCTCGACCCGCCTCGGATCGCTGATCGCGGCCTCGGCCCTGCTGGCCCTCGCGGCCGCGTCCCCGGCCCTGGCGGCGCGCCACAGGCCGGCGCCCGCCAAGCCCGCCGCGGTGGCCAAGGCCACGGACGGCAAGACCACGGACGGCAAGCCCGGGGCGACGGCCAAGAAGGACGCGCCCTCGTCCAAGCCCACGCTGGTCGGCACCTTCGGCGACTGGGGCGCCTACGAGGCCCAGGGCGCCAAGAGCAAGATCTGCTACGCCCTGGCCCAGCCCAAGGAGCGCACCCCCTCGTCGCTCAAGCGCGACCAGGGCTACATCTTCATCTCGACGCGCCCGGGCGAGAACATCCGCAACGAGGTGTCGGTGATCATGGGCCTGCCCCTGAGGGAGGGCAGCGGCGACGCCAAGGCGGAGGTCGGCACCTCCAACTTCGACCTCGTCACCAAGGGCCAGAACGCCTGGATGAAGGACTCCGGCCAGGAAGGCGCGCTGATCGGCGTGATGAAGAAGCACGGCCGCCTCGTGGTGAAGGCGCCGAGCAGCAAGGGGGCCGTGGCGGTCGACTCCTACTCGCTGAACGGCCTCGGCCAAGCGCTGGACCGCGTCGCCAAGGGCTGTTCCTGACGCCGCTGTCGGGCCGGCCGGCGTCACCGCCCCGGAGTCACTTGCCCTTGTCGTTGCCCGGCAGGTGCCGGCCGTAGACTTCCTCGCGCTTCACCCGCTCCTCGATCAGCTTGGCATAGGCTTCCTTGGCCTCGGGCGAGAGCGACACGCGCTTGCCCTTCGAGGGCTTGCGCTTGGGCGCGCGCTTGAACTGGTCGGTCGGCTCCGGCATGTGCGATCCCTCGTCGATGGGGCACCCGGACCCCGTCACCCCGCGGCGGGGGAGGGCAGGCCGGGCATCAATCATAAGACGCCGGCCGTGTTGCGCGGGTTCGACGGAATGCTACGCTCACGGCGCGTCGCGAGTCGAGGAGATGCGTCATGCCCCGTCTGTTCACGGGCCTCGAGATCCCGCAGAACCTCGCCGCGGAACTCGCCCTGATGCGCGGCGGCCTCACGGGGGCGCGCTGGATCGACGCCGCCGACTACCACCTCACCCTGCGCTTCATCGGCGACATCGACGAGCCGACCGCGGACGCGGTCGACGAGGTGCTGGCGGGCATCCGCCGCAAGCCCTTCACGGTGACGCTGGAGGGGCTGAGCTACTTCGGCGGCGACAAGCCCCGCGCCATCGTGGCCAAGGCCCAGGCGAGTGCGGCGCTCGTCGAGCTGCGGGCCGAGCAGGAGCGGCTGCTGCGCCGCATCGGCATCCCGCCCGAGCCGCGCCGCTTCATGCCGCATGTCACCCTGGCCCGCATGCGCAACGCGTCGCAGACGGCAGTGGCGCATTACCTCGGCACGCGGGGCTTCCTGACGCGGCGGTTCGAGGCCGAGGGCTTCGTGCTGTATTCGGCGCGGGACTCGGTCGGCGGGGGCCCCTACGTGGTCGAGGCCGCCTATCCCCTGGGATAGGCGGCCTCGCCGCGGTCTCGATGGGGGGCGGGGCCGGAGCCCCCTCGCTCATTCGAAGTGATAGGCGGCGCCGATGCGGAAGAAATCGCCGTCGATCGACTGCTTCTGCTGGGCGTTGTTGAGATTGACGATCTTGTTGTTGATGCCGAACTCGTGCAGGTACTCGCCGCGAACCGAGACGCGCTCGCTGATGCGGTAGTCGAGGCCGGCGCCGGCTTCGATGGCCTCGTTGTTGACGCGGCCGAGCTGCGAGCCCGTGTTGGTGTCGATCTGCTCGCTGCGGCCGTAGGCGAAGCCGGCCGACACGAAGGGCAGGTAGCTGCCGTAGGCGTAACCGGCGCGGGCGCGCAGGTCGGCGTTGATGTAATTGCGGAAATGCACGGGGCCGGACGGCTGGCGGCCGTTGCCCTCGATGTCCGTGTAGGCGGTCGAGCCTTCCACGCCCAGCATGTAATGGTCGCGGAAGATGAAGTTCGTGCCGGTGAAGAGGCCGCCTTGGCCGCCCGACGTGTCGTACTTGGTGCGGGCGCCGGTGGTGAGGTTCTTGGTCGAGGGCGTGATGAAGCCGCCGCCGCCGAAGATGCCGCCGTAGCCGCCGGCCCAGTTCACGGAGCCCTGGCTGTCCACGTAGGGGCGCGGCGGGTTGTCGCCGAAGCGCTGGATGATGGCGGCGCGGACGATGTCGCTGTCCGAGCTGGTGCGGAAGTTCGTGCCGTTGAAGGAATAGGTGGAGGTGGGCAGGCTGTCGTGCAGGTATTCGACGCGCAGCACCAGCGGGCCGAGCAGGCTGGCGAGGAAGCCGTTGCTCAGGCCGAGGTAGCCGGCCGGGTTGACCTTCACGTCCACGCCGGCGCCGATCGTGTAGCCGACCGACTGCTGGTTGGCGCCCGACGCGTTGAACGGCGCCTCCGTCGACTGATAGCTCTCGTTGATCACCGCGCCGCCCGCGATGAAGGGCATCAGGAAGCCGAAGTCGTAGCCGAGGCGCGCGCGCAGGCGCACGTCGTAGAGGCTGTCGAGGTGGGTCGGCGTGCCGGCCACCGTCACGCGCTCGTTGCCGCGCACGAGGTTGAGGTCGATTCCGCCTTCGGCGCCGACCACGACGCGGCCGAACTGGTAATTGTAGCCGACGAAGCCGCCGCCGCTCTGGCCCGACTTCGACAGGCTGCGGTTGGGGCCCGTGCCCTGGCGGGTGTGGAACTGGGTGAAGTCGTAGCCGTAGGTCGAGCCGGCGTAGAAGCCGCCCCAATTGTTGGCCACCACGGGGGTCACGAAGGTCGGCACGGGCGCCGTGCGGGCCGGGAGGTCGGCGGCCTGGACCAGCGCCGTGCCCGACAGGAGCCCCAAACCGGCGACGAGGCCGCCCTTGATGTGATGACGCATGAAACCCGCCCGGACCCTGGAGCTGAAA
>CAXTFP010000210.1:0-6104 GCA_964243135.1 uncultured Lichenihabitans sp. | reverse complement strand
CGGTCTGCGGGGCCACGGCGGCGGCGCTGGGCCCGGCGATCGTCCCGGCGTTCCTGGCGGGCCTGTCCGAGACGGCCCGGGCGCTGGGCCAGGGCCGCTTCCCTCTGCACCGCATGGCGTCGGCCTACGCCTGCCTGCGCACTCTCGGCGTGCCGGCGTCCCTCGCCCTCCCGCTGCACGGCGCCGCGGCCCTCGTCGCCCTCGGGGCGACCGCCGCCGTGGGACGGCGGGTGGCGGACCCGAGGGCCACGTCCGGCCTGGCGCTCTTCGCCACCGCCTTCGTCAGCCCGTACTTCTACGACTACGACATGCCGGTGGTCGGCCTCGGCCTCGCCCTGGCGCTGCCCGCCCTGGCCGGGACCATGGCGCCCCGGGCGATCTGCGCGCTGCTGGCCGCACTCGCCCTGGCCGGAGCCGTCGGCGCGGTGCAGGCGCTGGCCCTGTCGACGAAGCTGTCGCTCGGCGCCCCGATCCTGGCGGCCTGCCTGGGCGTGGTCCTCGCGAAGCTGCCGCGGCGGGACGCGCCCTCGCCGGTGTGGAACCCCGGCGAGGGGCGCGGGCCGGAGCCCCGCGGCGCGGCCTGACATCGGGGCGCGCGCGGGCTCACGCCATGGCGGCGCGCAGGTTGGCGTCGACCTTGTCGAGGAAGCCCGTGGTGGACAGCCACGCCTGGTCCGGCCCGGCCAGCAGCGCCAAGTCCTTCGTCATGAAACCGGCCTCGACCGTGTCGACGCAGACCTTCTCCAGCGTGCCGGCGAAGCGGGCCAAGTCGGCATTGTCGTCGAGCTTGGCCCGGTGGGCGAGGCCGCGCGTCCAGGCGAAGATCGAGGCGATGGAGTTCGTGCTCGTCTCCTTGCCCTTCTGGTGCTCGCGGTAGTGGCGCGTCACCGTGCCGTGGGCGGCCTCGGCCTCCACGGTCTTGCCGTCGGGCGTCATCAGCACGGAGGTCATCAGGCCGAGCGAGCCGAAGCCCTGCGCCACCGTGTCGGACTGCACGTCGCCGTCGTAGTTCTTGCAGGCCCACACGTAGCCGCCCGACCACTTCATGGCCGAGGCCACCATGTCGTCGATCAGGCGATGCTCGTAGGTGATGCCGAGCGACTGGAACCGGGCCTTGAACTCGGCGTCGTAGATCTCCTGGAAGATGTCCTTGAAGCGGCCGTCGTACTTCTTCAGGATTGTGTTCTTGGTCGACAGGTAGACCGGGAAGCGGCGGTTCAGGCCGTAGTTCAGCGAGGCGCGGGCGAAGTCGCGGATCGAGTCGTCGAGGTTGTACATGGCCATCGCGACGCCGGCGCCGGGGAACTTGAACACCTCCCTCTCGATGACGCTGCCGTCGTCGCCCTCGAAGCGGACCGTCATGCGCCCCTTGCCCGGCACTGTGAAGTCGGTGGCGCGGTACTGGTCGCCGTAGGCATGGCGCCCGATGACGATCGGCTGCGTCCAGCCCGGCACCAGCCGCGGCACGTTGCGGCAGATGATGGGCTCGCGGAAGATGACGCCGCCCAGGATGTTGCGGATCGTGCCGTTGGGCGAGCGCCACATCTCCTTGAGATTGAACTCCTTCACGCGCGCCTCGTCGGGCGTGATGGTGGCGCATTTCACCCCGACGCCGAACTGCCGGATGGCCTCGGCGGCGTCGACCGTCACCTGGTCGCCCGTCGCGTCGCGGTGCTCGACCGACAGGTCGTAGTAGCGCAGGTCGACGTCGAGGTAGGGATGCACCAGCTTGTCGCGGATATAGTGCCAGATGATGCGGGTCATCTCGTCGCCGTCGAGTTCGACGACCGGGTTGGCGACCTTGATCTTGTCCATGCTGAGCGGTCCCTGGGCAGGCTTCGAGAGGGCGTCGCGGGGGTCACGCGGCGACCTGCGACACGAGAATGAGCCGAGCGGGCGAAGCGTCGGATCCCGCTGCCGCTATAAGGCCAATCGCCCGTCATGGAAATCGGCGCGGGCGTCCCGCGCCGCCCCGCGACCTTTCCGCCTCCGGCCGAGGCGGGGCCGAACCAGCCGATCCCTGCGGCGTTGGAAGGGACGGTATGCCGACTGCGCGCGCCTCCTCCGCCCGTGACCCCCGCGTGGATTTCCTGCGGGGCCTGTCGCTCCTGTCGATCTTCGTCGACCATATCCCGCGGAACTGGCTCGCCGACTTCACCCTGCACGATCTCGGCTTCAGCGACGCCGCCGAACTCTTCGTGCTCCTGGCCGGCTTCTCGGCCACCCACGCCTACAACGCGGTCTTCGAGCGGCACGGCCTCGTGGTGGGGCTGAGGCGGGTTTTCACCCGCTGCCTGCAGATCTACGGCGTCCAGGCGGTGCTGCTGCTCTCGACGCTGCTGTTCGTGGCGCAGTGGGAGCGGATCTACGGCAAGCAGTCGATCATCGTCGGCCCCCTGCTGCGGGACGGGTGGCACGGCGCCCTGCGGGGCCTGTCGCTGCGGGCGCTGCCGGCCTACCTCGACATCCTGCCCCTCTACGTCCTGCTGCTCGCGGCCTTTCCCCTGATCAAGTTCGGCATGGCCCGCAGCGTCGCGGCCACGCTCGGCGCCTCGGCCCTGCTCTACGGCTTGGCCAACGTCCTGCACTGGAACCTGCCCAACGTCGTCGATCCCGCTGACGCCGCGCATTGGTACTTCGACCCTTTCACCTGGCAGTTCGTCTTCGTGCTGGGCTGCGCGCTCGCGACCGCCACCCGCCGACGGTGGCGGGTGGTGACGGCGCCGCCCCGCGGGCTGCAGTTCCTGTGCTGGACCTACGCGCTCGCGGCCTTCGCGATCCTCGATCCCTGGCGGCTGTGGCCCGCGACCTTCCCGGCCGATTTCTCCGGCACGAGCCCGATCCTCGGCGTCTTCGGCAACGAGCCCAAGACCTTCGTGTCGCCCTGGCGCCTGCTCGACGTCCTGGCCATGGTGTATCTCGTCCTGACCTCGGCCGGCATGGCGCGCCTGTCCCGCTGGGCGGCGTTCCGGCCGGTGGTGGCCTGCGGGCGGAACTCCCTCCAGGTGTTCGCGGCCGGCTGCATCCTGTCCCTGCTCGGCCGCTTGATCTTTCTGTCCCACGGCGTCACGGTGACGACGCAACTGATCGTCAACGTCGCCGGGTTCGGCGGCATGCTGCTCCTCGCCTGGGTCCTCGATGCCGCCAAGGCCGGGCGCGGCCCGACCCGTGCGGACGGCCCGGCCTGATGGAGAAATCGCGCTCGATGTCCCTCGCGTCGCCGAACAGACTGAAGTATAGGCCGTCGCTGGCGCCCGTCGCCGGGGTGCTCCTCGGCCTGTTGGCGCTGGCGTCGCCGGCGCGGGCCGTCCAGCGCCCGAGCGGGGCGGAGCCGGCCGGGACGGCCTTCCGGATCGTCGCCCTGGGATCATCGTCGACGCAGGGCATCGGCGCCTCCTCGCCGGCCATGAGCTACCCGGCGCAGCTTGGGCGGCTCTTCGAATCGACCTTTCACGGCCGGCCGGCCGTCGCGGTCGCCAACCGCGGCATCGCGGGCGAGGACATCGACGACATGGCCCTGCGCGTCGGCGCCGACGTCCTGTCGGTCCACCCCGACCTCGTGATCTGGCAGGCGGGCAGCAACGATTCACTGAGGGGCGTCCCGGTCGACCGCTTCGAGGCGAAGCTGCGCCGCGGCATCGAGGCCATCCGGGCGGCGGGCACCGAGGTGGTGCTGATCGAGCCGCAATGGTCGCCCGTGATTGAGAAGGCCGATGCGAAGAGCCGCTTCGTCGAAGCCGTGCGGGAGGTGGGCGCCGCGGAACACGTCGACGTCGTGCGACGCTTCGACCTCATGCAGCGATGGGTGGCGGACGGCCTCGTGACGGAGAGCGACCTCGTCGGCCCGGACAACCTCCACATGACCGACCGGGGCTACGGCCTGCTCGCCAGGGCCGTGCTGGACGAGATCTCGACCGGGTCGAGCGCCTTCCGCGCGCGGGTGGGGGTCGTGGCGTCGCAGCGACCCTGATCGGGGCCGTCGGACACCCGACGGCGTCGGGCCGAAGATGCGAGCGTCGCGGTGAGGGCTGGCCGTTTGGGATCCAGTGCGCGGACCGGGAAGCATCACCCCGTATCGGCGAGGCGGACGGAAGCGCCGCGGCAGAACAGGATGGACTCAGCCCTCCATGAACCCTCGACGACGTACCTCCAAAGAGCGTTCGTCGAGGTCTCCCGGCTGTTCTATCGTCGGGCATGGCCAGGGAGGCGGCCCATGCCGAAATATTATTTCGACCTCATCGTCGATGACAGGCGGAACGTCGATCGGCAGGGCTCGACTCTGTCCGACACCGACGAGGCTCTGGCCAAGAGCCGCGCGATCCTCGACGCGGCGTCGCGGGAGCGGCCCGGATCGGTCGTCACGGTCGAGATGCGGGATGAGGGCGGGACCGTCCTGCATATCGACCTCAGCTTTTCGAGCGTCTGAGCCCCTGCACCGTCCTCGGGCCTGAGGAGGCGATGCATCGGCCTGTCGACGCGGACCGGCTCAAGCGTCACCGCTCCGACACCGGCCCGGCATCGCCCGACAGCCTGAAGGCGATCCATTCGCTCTTCTCGTAGTTCCCCCGCTGGCGCGCGATGGTGAAGACGCGCCAGGCGTAGGGACCGCGCGCCTCCTGCAGCGGCGCGAAGATGCCGGACGTGTCCGAGAAGCTCGAGAACACTTCGCGGGAGCCCGAAGGGCCGAGCTGGCGGAGCTCGACGAAGAACCGCACCGGTTCGGGCTGCGGCTGCGCGGTCCAGACGAGCTCGACCCCACCGAGCGCCGCGTCCGTGCTGGTGCCGTCGCTCGGGAAGACGGGGCTCGGGGCCGACAGCACCGCGCCGGGGGGCGCCTGAGCCGGCCGGTCCGCGAGATGCGCGCGGGCCGCCGCGAGGTCGGAAGCGGCGAACCACGCGCGGGCGAGTTCGGGGTTCCGCGGGACCCCCTCCCCGGCCCCGTAGAGCTGGCCGAGGTTGTAGGCCGCGCGGCGGTTGCCGTGCATCGCGGCCCGGGCGTACCAGGTCGCGGCCTGGGCGACGTCGGTCGCCGTGCCGCGCCCGCTGTCGAGCATCACGCCCACGTTGAACTCGGCCTCGGGCAGTCCCGCCTCCGCGGCGCGGCGGTAGAGGGCAAAGGCCTGGGCCGCGCCCGCGCTGCCGAGGTCCAGGCGCAGCGCCTGGGCGAACCAGGCCGACGGGTCGGAGGCCGGCGCGGGATGCGCGGACATCGCGAGACAGACCAGGGCGAGCCAGAACCTGCTGCGCATGGAGGGGATCCCCGAGGGATGGACCGCTTCGGATCACGCGATCCTCCGCGGGGAGTGAGGCCGTGGCGTCCACACCTGCCCTATCGCCAGGTGATCTCGACGCTGCGGTTGCGGGGTTCCGCCGTGCCGGGCTTGGTCGGCACGGGGAGCTCCGTCTCGCCCTTGGCCAGCACCTGGAAGCGCTCGGCCGGGATGCCGCGGTCGAGCAGCGCGCTCAGGACGGCCGTCGCGCGCCGCTGCGACAAGGTGAGGTTCATCCGGGCGCCGCCGACGCGGTCGGAGCTGCCGGTCAGGATCATGACGATCGGCTTGCCCTCGTTGTAGGCGCGGGACGCGCGGTCGAGCACGGCCTTCTCCCGGGGGCGGAGGGTGCTGCTGCCGGCCTCGAACAGCACCACCAGCGGCGCGGGCGCGGCCGCCGCGGCGTTGGGCGCGTCGCCCGGCGCATCCGGTTGGGCCGCGGTCGCCTGCTGCGCGGCGGCGCCCTGACCGGCGGTCTGGGCCTGGGCGATCGTGCCGCCGAAAGACGCGGCGACGAGCAGCGGGAGGGCGTAGCGGATGGGCGTCATGATGAGCTCCTCTGGCGCGATGGTCGTCGATGTCACCCGGCGATCGCGACCTCGATGGTGCCGGGGCGGGAATGCGGATCGGTCGAGCGCAAGCGGCTCTTGACCGGCCCTGACGAGCCGAGGACGCCGGCGATGCGGTCCGCACTGCCCCGGTCCTCGTTGTAGAAATACGTCACGCCGCTCGACCCGATGCCGGTGGGGGCGACGACGGGGTCGGACACGTCGACACCCGCGGCCGCCAGCGTCAGCTTGAGCGCCATTGCGCGCGCCCGGGCGGCTTCGCTCC
>CAXTFP010000209.1:0-6106 GCA_964243135.1 uncultured Lichenihabitans sp. | reverse complement strand
GGAGAGTGGCGGGCCAGCGTGACGCGAGGCTTGCCGGCCCCCGACGGATAGGCCTGACGCCCCGGGCGCATGCTTCAGCCCGACGCAAGTTTGCTCGCCATAATGCCGGAGGGCAGGAAGGCCCGATCCCGCGCGCTGTCGCGCCCCTCGACGAGGCCAGCCGATCCGCGGAGTCGACGAGATCCATGGCACACGAAACCAGCAAGCAGTTCGCGAGGCGTCGGTGGGACAGCCGCTTCGCGACGCGGTGGCTCAAGGGCGACGGCATCGATATCGGCTGCGGGGCCGACTCGCTGGCCGGGCTCGCGTCCTTTCTCCCGCTCATGCGCTCGGTGCGGCCCTGGGACCTCCCGGACGGCGATGCCATGGAGATGGAGGGCGTGGCCGACGCGAGCTACGACTTCGTCCACTCGAGCCACTGCCTCGAACACCTCGCCGATCCCTACGTGTCCCTGGGGAACTGGATCCGCATCTGCAGGCCGGGCGGGCACGTCATCGTCACGATCCCGGACGAGGACCTGTACGAGCAGGGCGTCTGGCCTTCGACCTTCAACCCGGACCACAAATGGTCTTTCTCCATCGCCAAGGCGGGGAGCTGGTCTCCCAGGTCCGTCAACGTCCTCGACCTCCTGAAGGCCTTCCTCGGCGAGGTCGAGATCATCCGGATTGAACTGCTCGATTCCGGGTTCCAATACGGGCAGCACCGGCATGACCAGAGCATGGGGACGCTGTCGGAATCGGCGATCGAGTTCGTCCTGCGGAAACGGGATGCGGCCCCGCAGCGTCTCGACACGGCGCGCCCGCTCGACAGCGCCGCGGCCTTCTCGACGGCCATGCGCCACCATCAGGCCGGCCGCGTCACGGAGGCCGCCGCCCTGTACCGGCAGATCCTCGACGCCGCTCCCGACAACCTCGCCTGCCTGAACAACCTCGCGATCCTGTGCGGCCCGGGGGAGGCGGAGGCCCTGCTGAGGCGCGCCATCGATCTCAAGCCGGACTACGTCGACGCCCAGCTCAATCTCGGCAAAGCGTTGCTCGACCTCGACCGCCATCGTGAAGCCGCACGCTGCTTCGAGACCGTTCTGGGTCTGAGGCCGGACCTCGCCCAGGCACATCAGCAGCTCGCGCGCGCCTTCGAGGCCGACGGCGACGTCGAAGCCGAGATCACGTCCAGGGAGCGCGCCATCTCGGCCCTCGGCGGGACGGCCGCGGACCATTGCCGGCTCGGGGTGCTGTGCGACCGTGCCGCCCGAAACGAGGACGCGCTCGCCCACTTCGACCGGGCCGTGGCGCTGGATCCGGGCCATGTCGACGCGCATGTCTTTCGCGGCCACGCCCATCTCAAGGCGGGCGATCTCCGTCGAGGTGCCGAAGGTCTGGCCTGGATCTGGCGCGGGATCGGTCTCGAAGACCAGCAGCTCGTCTTCGCGGACCGGGACGGGCAGCCGCGCGACCTGTCGGGGCAGACGATCGTCCTCACGGCCGACTCCGGCCTGGGCGACACGTTGCAGTTCGTGCGCTACGCCGAGCTTCTCCGGGCCAGGGGCGCCGACGTGACCGTCGAGTGCCAGCCGGAACTGCTGCGCCTGTTCTCCGCCTCGCCCGCCCTCGGCACGGCCGTGCCGCTCGGGGCCGAGCTTCCGCGTTTCGACCGCCGGATCCCGCTGCACAACCTCATGGGCGCCTTCGACACGACGCTCGACACCGTGCCGGCCCGCATGCCCTACGTGGCGGCCGTCCCGGCCGAGACCGCCGCCTGGCGCGACCGGCTGCGCGACATTCCGGGCCTGAAGGTCGGGGTCGTGTGGGCCGGAAACCCGCGTCACGTCCACGACGCGCGGCGCTCGATCGATCCTTCGTGGCTGAAGGGTCTGATGCGGGTCGATGGGGTGACGCTCGTGTCGCTCCAGCAGAAGGGCGCGCCTCCCGGGTCGGGGATGCTCGATTGGTCGGAGTACCTGTCCGACATGGCCGACACTGCGGCCCTGGTCGAGGCGCTCGATCTCGTGATCGCGGTCGACTCCGCCGTGGCGCATCTCGCCGGCGCCCTCGGCCGGCCGGTCTGGCTGCTCAACCGCTTCGACACCTGCTGGCGCTGGCTGACGGAGCGGGCCGACAGCCCCTGGTATCCCACGCTGCGGCAGTTCCGACAGCCGGCGCCCGGCGACTGGGCATCCGTCCTGTCCGCGGTCGAACGGGCCTTGGTGGAACTGGCCGGGACGCGGACGATCCGCCGGGCCGCACCGCGCCGGGCGCGCCGGGCATGAGCTCCGCCCTGGAGCACGCCGCGACGCATGCGCGGCCCGACGGACGACGGCGCAAGGGATCTCGGTCCCCTGACGGAGCCGCGACGCCCGACACCGCCGCTGGCCTGTTCACCGGCGCCCTGGAAGCCCAGATCGCCGGTCGCCTGCAGGATGCGGAGCGGCTCTACCGCCGCCTCCTCGCGGACGAACCGGGCCACGCCGGAAGCTGGTCCAACTTGGCGCTGATCCTGATCGACCGTCGGGCCTATGAGGACGCGGTCGCGGCCTGCCGGCACGCGCTCGGCACGGCCCCCGACCATCCTGAGGCCCATCTCAACCTCGTCGCGGCGCTCGAAGCGTCCGGGCGGGCTGCCGACGCCGTGCCGGTCTACGCGCGCCTCGTCGAGCTGTTGCCGGGCCGCGCCGACCTTCGCGCCGGTCTCGCCCTTCAACTCGAAGCGCTCGGCCGGCCCGCCGAAGCCGCGGCGTTCCACGGGAGCGCGGCGTCGCTCGATCCCGGGGCCGCCCGCCACCGCTTCCATCTCGGGCGTGCCCTGGCCGCCGCGGGCCGGGACGAGGAGGCGATCGTGGCCTACCGGGACGCCGTGGCAATCGACCCCGACATGGCCGAAGCCCTGTCCAACATGAGCAGCGCGCTCGTCGCGCAGGGGCATTTCGCCGAGGCCGCGGCGGCGAGCCGGCGCGCCCTGGCGCTGCGGCCCCATGACGCCAACGTCGCCAACAACTGCGCGGTTGCGCTCCAGCAGGGCGGACGGGCGGCGGAAGCCGCGGAAATCTATCGCCACGCCCTGGCGCTCGACCCGTCGCATGCCGGCGCGTGGGCCAACCTCGGGGTGGCGTACCAGGAGATGTTCCGCTTCGACGACGCGGTGGAGGCGTTCCGGCGCGCCGTCGAGATCAAGCCCGACTTCTCCACGGCCATCGTCGAGGGCATCAAGATCAGGCGCCACATCTGCGACTGGAGCCGCTACGAGGCGGACCGTCACACGCTCCTCGATCTGATCGGGCGGGACACCGACGCCCTCTTCATGCTGCTGCTCATGGCCTTTCCGTCCACCGCCGAGCAGCAACATGCCTGCGCCCGCCAGCACATGGTGCGGCTGAACCGCGACCCCGCCCGCCTCGGCGCCCCCGCGGTTCGCGCGGCCAACGCGCGGCTGAAGGTGGGCTATCTGTCGGCCGACTACCGCGACCACCCCGTCGGGCGGCTGCTGCCCGAGATGCTGGCCCAGCACGGCCGCGGCGCGGTCGAGGTCTACGGCTACGCGCTCGGGCTCGACGACCCCGGCCGCGTTCGCCGGCGCATCGCCCGCGCGTGCGACCACTTCGTCGACCTCCACGGCCTGTCGAACCGCGACGCGGCGGTCCGCATCCAGGCCGACGGGATCGACGTGCTGGTCGACCTCACCGGCCCCACCACGGGCTCGCGCCTCGACATCCTCAACCTCCGGCCGGCGCCCGTCCAGGTCAGCTTCCTCGGCTGGCCCGGCACCACGGGGGCGGACTGCATCGACTACGTGGTGGGCGACTCCTTCCTCATCTCCGGCGACCAGCAGCCCGTCTACAGCGAGCGTATCGTGCAGTTGCCGCTCTGCTACCAGCCGAGCGACCCCTATCGCGCCGCGCGCCTGCCGGCCCTGACGCGCGCGGACTGCGGACTGCCGGACGGCGCTTTCGTGTTCTGCTCCTTCAACAACACGCTGAAGCTGACGCCCGACCTGTTCGACCTGTGGCTGAGGCTGTTGGCTCGCGTCGAGGGGTCGGTCCTGTGGCTCTACTGCAAGACGCCGCGCACGATGGAGAACCTCAGGGGCTGGGCCGCGAAGCGCGGCATCGCGGCCGAGCGGATCGTCTTCGCGCCGGTCGGCGCCATGGACCTCTACCTCGCCCGGCTGCGCCTGGCCGACCTGTTCCTCGACTCGCATCCCTACAACGCCGGCGCCACCTGCAACGACGCCCTGTGGATGGGGCTGCCCGTGCTGACCTGGACGGGCGAAACCTACGTCAGCCGCATGGCCGGGAGTCTGCTGCGGGCCGTCGGCCTGCCGGACCTGATCACCCGGTCGGCCGAGGACTACGAGGCCCTGGCGCTCCGCCTCGCCACCGAGCCGGCCACCCTCGCCGAGGTCAGAGCGCGGCTGGCGCGCGGGCGCGATGCGTCCCCGCTGTTCGACATGCCGGCATTCACGGCCGCCTGGGAGCGCGCCCTGACCCACATGCGCTACCGCGCGGCGGTCGGCCTGCCCGCGGAGGGTTTCGCCATCACCGACGCCTCCGTGTGACGGGCAAGATCGAGCGCGGTTAATGGGAGGGGACCGGTAAGATTAATCGTTAAGTAACGGAGGCGGGCTAGGTTGAGACCACGCAAGAATGATCGCCCGGCCAACCGGCGGTCATAGGCATCAGGCCGTTCCTGCGTTCCGGCGATGATCCGGGATGTTCCTTTCTCCGTGTAACGATCATCGGGAATACCGGCCATGAGCAGCCTTCTCACCAACACCTCCGCCATGACAGCGCTGCAGAACCTGTCGATGACCCAGAAGGAGCTGGGCAAGACGCAGTCGCAGATCTCGTCGGGCCTCGCGGTGGCCAACGCCTCCGACAACGCCGCCTACTGGTCCATCGCCACCAGCATGAAGTCGGACGTGAGCGCGCTCGGCGCCGTCACCAACGCGCTGAACCTCGGCGCCTCGGTGCTCAACACCGCCACCTCGGCGATGAACAGCGTCGAGACCATCCTGAAGCAGATGAAGGCCGACATCGTCACGGCCCAGACGTCGGGCACCAATTCCAAACAGGTGCAGAGCGACATCACGGCCCAGCAGCAGAGCTTGATCAGCATCATCGGCTCGGCCTCGTTCAACGGCGTCAACCTGCTCGACGGCACCACGTCCACGACCAACATCGTCGACTCGTTCTCGCGCAACGCCGGTGGCACGACCAGCACGGGCAAGCTGCAGGTCGACACCACGGTGGCGTATGACACCACCACCGGTTTTCCGACCGGCGGCATCGCTCTCGCGGGTGCCTCCGTCACCGGTGGGGTCACGAACGGTTCGGTCACGCAGGGCGGGCTGCTCGGGACATCCCTCACCCTGACGGCCGGCAGCGCGGGGACGGCCGGCTCGACCGGATCGACGACGGACACCGGCGGCGTCGAGACGGACACAGGCGTCTACGCGGAAGACAGCATCCTGGGCTTCAAGCTCACGGCGGCTTCTAGCACCGGCGCAGCGGGATCGACCGATCTCGATAAGCTCGCCAACGCCATCGATGCCGCCATCGCCAACGTCACGGCGGGCGCGGCCCAGCTCGGCCAGTACTCGACCACGGTCAACAACCAGCTCTCCTTCACGTCCTCGATCTCCGACGCCATCACGTCGGGCGTGGGCTCGCTGGTGGACGCCGACATGAACGTCGCCTCGACCCGGCTCCAGGCCCTGCAGACCCAGCAGCAGCTCGGCATCCAGGCCCTGTCCATGGCGAACCAGAACAGCCAGCTCATCCTCAAGCTCTTCAACGGCTGATCGCGCCCGACCAGAAGCGAGTTCGACGGCGGCCGCACCGGCGAGGTGCGGCCGTTTTTGCGCGTCCGGATCTCTTCCGGCCGCTCGGAGGCGCCCAGCCGGTGCGTGAACCCGATTGTGGTGAAGGACGAGCGGAGGCGGAAGCGTCGGCGCGGTTAAGTGTTAACCAGGGAGTCACATCCACGGCGGGAGCAGGGTTGAACGGCCTGCCGTTCAAGATTTCGGCAAGGGCCAACCCATAGCTTCAGCCTCACGCAAGATTGATCGCCCGCCGCGCCGGCAGAGGTCAAAGGCATCAAGCCGCTCCAGCGT
>CAXTFP010000208.1:1429-6130 GCA_964243135.1 uncultured Lichenihabitans sp. | reverse complement strand
GGCCTGCTCCCTGGCATAGTCGACCCAGAGCGTGTTGTACTCGCTCGTCAGGTCGGAGAGTTGCAGGAAGGGGTTGTCCATCTTGATGCGCATGATGTCGAAGCCGCCCGCGAGCGCGATGGCCTTGCGCACGGTGAGGCCGGGCCTGTAGGGCTCCTCGCCGGGCTTGGCCACGTCACCGTTGAGGTAGATTGGCCTGTATTCCGACACCACCAGGCCGACCTCGCCCGACGAGATGATCACCGGGAACTCGCGCCCGTCCTCGGACCTCCGCCGAAACTCCTTACCGGGCACGGCGGCCTGCACCTTGGTCAGCGCATCCGCCAAGCTGAGCCCCGCGACGGGGACAGGGCCGACCAGCGGCAGGACGGCGTTGCCGTCGATATCCACCGGAACCTTGGTGGCGAGCTCGGGCAAGCCCGCGACCGAGAAGCTCAGCACGTCGCCGGCACCGATCTTGTAGTCCGCCCAGACCGGGCCCGTCGTCAGGAGCAGGGCCAGGGCGGCGGCCGCCGTCGATCGCGCGGGACGAGCCCTTGAGGTCGAAGCTGTCACGTGAGGGTCTCCGTTGTCGTGCGGCGCGACCCGAATGCGGGTCGGCTCGGGCCCGCGCCGCGGCTCAATAGCCGGTGCCGCCGGTGAGTTCGCGCCACACCGTCCTCAAAAGGATGCGGATATCGAGGACAAAGGACCAGGTCTCGATATACATGAGGTCGTGATCGACGCGGGCCCGGGCGTGTTCCGGATCCTCGGTGCTGCCGCGAAACCCCGACACCTGCGCGAGGCCGGTGATGCCCGGCCGGATAGCGTGGCGCTGGTGGTAGGTCGGCACGAGTTCCTCGTAGAGCACACCGCCGGCCAACATCCCGGGTACATGGGGTCGCGGCCCGATGAGGGACATGTCGCCCCTGAGGACGTTGACCATCTGAGGCAGCTCGTCGAGGCTGGTGCGGCGCAGGAAGCGGCCGAAGGGCGTCACGCGAGGATCGTTGTCGCGGGTCTGAGTGACGCCGCGGTGGTCGCTCAGCGTCGTGTACATGGTGCGGAACTTCCAGATCTCGAAGAGCTCGCCGCCCGTGCCGTAGCGCTTCTGCCTGAACAAGGCGGGCCCGCGCGACGTCCCCTTGACCAGGGCCGCGATGAGCAGGAGCGCCGGCGCCAGCGCCATCAGGAAGATGAGCGCGAAGGAGAAGTCGAACAGCCTCTTGCTCCTGGCGGCGACGGCACGCGCCCGTTTCTGCTCGAAGTAGCGGTCCCGCTTGGCGTCGAGAGAGCTGTAAGAATGCCCCGCGGTCGTGGTCGCCATATCGAGTTTGGGCGACGAGAGATATGTGATCCGGACCAAGCCAGAACCCTTCAACGACATGTGACATGCTCCCGTGTGGCGCGCCCTGGGCCAACCCCGAGCCCAAGCCGATTGCGCGCTGCGCGGCGTCTGCCGGCCTCCCGACGCAGCCGATTGTGCACTGCACACCGTCCGCCAGTCGAGCCCTTAACCGACACTTCCCGCGTTGGTTCCGGCCCGTCAAGACTTTTTGCGGTGGCGTGCCCCCCCGTCTCAAGATCACTCCATGCCAAATGATGGGGAAGTGGCTCACTCTCCCCCTTGTGGCCGCGGCGGGCGCAAGTGGGATTTGGTTAACATTGTGGGCTTTTTCAGCTTCACAGCGGAGATCTGACACAGATACGCCCAATATGCCGAAATTTGCTTCAGGAATACGGTTTTCCTGGCCCTGGCTGTTTACAAATCCCGCGAGCGCTTATATGCAGTGCACCATGCCGGAGCCGAAGATGCCGCAGGGCAGCGAATGATGCCCGCGACCGACGGCTCAGCCCCGGCCCGACCACCCCTGTGGCTCGTCGATCTTTTTCGGTCGATGAAAGATCAGCGATCCGCTGGCATCAGTCAAAAACAGCTCCGAAGCTGTGGAACCGACATCATCTCCCCATAGTTCGCCAGTCACGCGGCGGGACCGCGGGACGTTTCAGAGCCGGTTTCCTCCACATTTCATTGATAAATGGCAGTCCCATCTTGATCGTTTCGAGCAAAGGTCAGCGGTCATGAACGCTATTCCCGATACCGCGCGGCAGAGCCGGGTCTACGGCCTGGGCGACGAGGGTCAGCGTTGGACCCTTCAGAATGGCATCGACATCGCCGTCCGGCGCGGGCGTTCCGTGGCGGCCTGTCTGGCGCTGTGCCTGGCGCTGGCCGGTCTTTACTTGACCACGACCCCCGACAGCTTCACCGCGACGGCCGTACTGATGACGGACACGAAGCAGACGCCGCCGTCCCCGTCGCAACTGTCGCAGGAGCCGCTGATCGACTCGTCGGTGGTCGAGAGCCAGATCGAGATTCTGAAGTCCGAGCGCATCGCCCAGCAGGTTGTGGCCCGCCTCCATCTCGACCGCGATCCCCAATTCGCCGGCGGTGCGCCGGGTCTCAAGGCGCGGGTTATGGCTTGGGCGATGGGCCGGACACTGGCCCCGCCCACGCCGGAGATGCTCCGCCTCGGCGCGGTCGACAGCGTCATTCACAAGGTCAAGGTTTTGCGCACCGGCCACAGCTACCTGGCCGACATCACCGCCATCACCGCCGATCCCGTACGCTCGGCGCAGGTCGCCAACGCCATCGCGGATGCCTATATCCAGGATCAGCTCGACGGCCGCCTGAGGTCCAACCAGCGGACCGTGGACTGGATGAACCAGCGCGTCGGCGAGGTGAAGGTGCAGGCCGAGTCCGCCGCGACGGCGCTCGCCCAGTACCGCACCGCCCATGCGGCCGAGATCGCCGCGCAGGATGGGGTCGCCACGGCGAAGCTGCGCGACCTGTCGGCGGCGGCGGATGCCGCGCGGGCCGACCACGAGGCCCTGCAGAACCGCGCGCTGCGCCTCACCCAGTTCATCCAGCAGCAGGCGCTGCCGATCACCGAGGCGCGTGTCCTCACCTATGCCGAACCGCCCCTGTCAAAGAGCGCGCCGAAGTCGAGCGTCATCCTGCTCCTCGCCGGCGTCGGTGGCCTCGTACTCGGCGTCGGTCTGGCGCTCCTGCGCGAGAGCCTCGACCGCAAGCTGCGCTGGCCGCAGCAGGTCAGGTCGTCGCTGCGGCTGCCGGTTGCCGGCACCGTCCCGGCCGTCAGGGTGCCCCGCGGCGGCGAGGGTGGGCTCGCGAGCCTGTTCGACGCCCGTCGCCCCTGGTGCACCGCGACCGAAACGTTTCGCGCCGTCAAAGTGTCGGTCGACCACGGCATCCGCCGCAACGGGGGCGTGGTGATCGGCGTCGTGTCGCCCTGGCCCGGCGAGGGCAAGTCGACGGTGACGTTCAACATGGCCCGCATGCTGGCCGAGGTCGGCGCCCGAGTCCTCGTGGTGGATGCCGATCTCCGCAAGCCCGACCTGTCGGACGCCTTGGGATCCAGGGCCGATCTCGGTCTCGTCGACCTCGTGGACGGCGACACCACGGTCGACCGCTGCCTCGTCAGGGCCGAGGCGGGCTTCGACCTCCTGGGCCGGGGCCCGGCCGAGGCGCCGCTCCACCCCTTCGACATGCTCGGCTCGCGCCGCATGCAGGCCGCCCTGGCGAGCGCGCAGGGCCGTTACGACTACGTCCTGCTCGACCTCCCGGCCTTGCTGACCTCCATGGACTCGCAGGCCGTCGCCCGCTTCGTCGACACCTTCGTCCTGGTGACGGAGTTCGGCCGCACCACGGTCGACGACGTGGAGCGGGCGCTCGCGACCTCCGAGTACATCGGCAGCCGCATCGTCGGCGTCGTGCTGAACAAGTCGCGCGGCGGCGACAAGGGCCCGCAGCGGCGCGTCCTGCGCCGCACCCGCGGCCGTCGCCAGGCGGTGTCGGCTTGACGGCGTCGGGCCTCAAGCGGTCGCTGCGCCGCGCCGCCACGCCGGCGGCCCGCTTCGCCCGCCGCTCCCTGCTGCCGCGCGTCCTGCCCCGCGTGGCGCACCGCTGGCCGGAGCCGCTGAGCGACATCCGCGTGGTGGGCCTGCTGTCATCCTCGTCGGGCCTCGGCAAGTCGGCGCGCCTGTGCATGGACGTGCTCGGGCAGGCCGGTTACGGCGTCTCGGGCGTCGACGTCGCGGGGCTCTACGCGAGCGACGACGGCCTGCCGTTCCGGGCGTCCGACGCGGGAACCGTTCCCGCCCAGGTGTCGATCTACCACCTGAACCCTCCGATGCTTCTGCCCGGCGTGCTGCGGGCCAACCCGCTGCGGTTCCTGCGCACCTTCAACATCGGCTACTGGGCCTGGGAACTCGAAGCTCTGCCGCGCGAGTGGATCGAGGCGATCCGCTTCGTGGACGCCGTGATGGTGCCGTCCTCCTTCTGCCGGCGCGCGGTGGAGCGCCACACCGGCAAGCCCGTGCTGGTGGTGCCCCATCCGGTGCCGCTGCGCGCCGCGGCCGCGCCGGCCCGCGACGGAGGCGGATTCCGCGTCGTGAGCATCTTCAACTTCGGCTCGTCCTTCGGGCGCAATAACCCGCTCGCGGCGGTGCGGGCCTTCCGCGGGGCCTTCGGCCCGGAGGAGGGCGCCGAACTGATCCTCAAGGTGAGCGACGGCGCCAGATATCCGGCCGACCGCGCGAAGCTGCTGGCCGAGATCGGCGATGCCGGCAACATCCGCCTCGTGGACGCCGTGTGGGACCAGGCGGAACTCGACGCTTTCATCGCCTCGGCCGACGCCTACCTGT
>CAXTFP010000208.1:0-1419 GCA_964243135.1 uncultured Lichenihabitans sp. | reverse complement strand
CTACCTGTCGCTCCATCGTTCGGAGGGCTTCGGCCTGACCCTGGCCGAGGCGATCGCGGCCGGCGTGCCGGTCGTGGCCACGGACTGGTCGGGCAACGTCGACTTCTGCCGCCCCGACCTCTGCTTCCCGGTCTCCTACGACCTCGTGCCGGTGCGGGACGCGCACCTGTCCTTCGCGGACACCGAGGGGGCCGTCTGGGCCGAACCCTCCGTGGCCCACGCCTCGATCCAACTTCGCCGCCTGCGCGACGGCCGCGACGCGGCGCTGTCGGCGGCCCGGGCGCTCCGCGAGCACCTGCGCGACCACCTGGCGACGCGGACCTACGAGGCCGCGATCGCGCGGCTCGCCGGGGCGGAAGGCGCCGAGCCCGCGCCCGCCGCGCGGAGCCCCATCGGGGTCGAGCCATGAGGGCGGCCTCGCTCGACGCCCTCGCGCCGAACCCCGAAGCCGCGCTGCACCGGCTGCCCCTGCTGCCGGGCCTCATCGTGGTGGGCGCTGTCTGCTTCAACGCCGCACTGGCCTTCGTCAACGGCAACGTCGCGGGCCTCACCCAGGCCCCGGTCGTGGCCGCCGAGGTGTTGTTCGTGTCCCTCGCCCACGCGGTGGCGCTGTCCCACTATCGGCCCGAGATGGCGCCCTGGTACGGGCTGCTCGGCCTGTTCGTGGGTTTCGCGATCGTCCGGTCGCTGTCGTCGCAGGCCATCGACGTCAAATACCTGCGCGACGTCATGATCATCCCGACCTTCGTGGTTCTGGGCATGACCTTCGAGGCCCGCCGGCTCGCCCGCGTCTTCGTGGCGATCCAGGCCGTCATGGTCGTGTTCCTCTTGCTCGAAGCCGTGAACCTCGACGCCTATTCCAGCCTGTTCAAAATCCAGGACTATTACATCAACACCCGCGGCTACACGGCCGACGATTTCTGGAACAAGGACTCGGACCTGTTCGTCAGCGCCACGCGGCCCGACGGCAGCTTCCTCAGCATCGTCGACCTGCATCGGCTGTCCTCCATCTTCCTCGAGCCTGTGTCGCTCGGCAACTACTGCATGGTGGTGGTGGCCTTTCTCTGCGCCTGCTGGGGCGAGCTGGGGCGGCCGACCCGCTCGTTCCTCGTCGTCACCACCCTCATGGCCGTGGTGGGCTGCGACGGCCGTCTCGCCATGGTGTCGGTCCCCCCCATGGTGCTGTGCTGCGCGGTCGCGCCCCGCCTGCCGCGCTTCTCCGCGCTGGCCTACATCCCCGGGGTGCTGGCCCTGGGCTTCGCCCTGGTGGCCATCGGCCACTACGTGCCGGGCGGCGACGACTTTCCCGGCCGCATCGCCCACACGGTGTTCCTGCTTCAGAACTACGGGATCGATGAATATCTCGGCCTGTCGGACCAGTTCATGTCCAAAGCCGTGGACAGCGGCATCGCCTACCTG
>CAXTFP010000207.1:0-6185 GCA_964243135.1 uncultured Lichenihabitans sp. | reverse complement strand
GCCCGCGTGGAACGCGAGCCCGTAGGCGGCCGGCAGCGCGAAGAGGAGGCACAGAGCGGTGCCGCCCCCCGCCTCGACGACGCTGTTGAGCACCGGCCTCAGCATCCCGACGTTGGGGTTGTCCGAGGCGAAGTTCGCCAGCGTGGGAGTGAAAAGCGCGAAGGGGCCGAGATCTGCCGCGGCATCGGTCTTGAAGGCCGTCAGGATCATGAGGAGGATCGGCGAGGCCGTCAGCAGGGCCACGGACCAGGCCAGCCCCGTGAGGGCGAACTTTCTCCGAAGACCCACGACCGCCCCCTCGCTCCGACGCCGCCCCTCTCGGGCCTCCATCGACGCGCAGCCTCTCATGCGGCCCGGCTTGAACCCAGAAGAATGATGGGCGCAGGGTGGCGCGGGTTTACCGGCATGACGAGCGGGGTGAGCCACGGCTCGGCCCGCGCCATCGGCACTGCCGATCCATCCGTGCCGGAGCCGGTCAGGCGCGCGGTCTGAAACGAGGTTCGGCCCGACGAGACCCTGTTCCTCGCACGGCCATGATCTCCGTCCTCGCCCCTCGCGGCGATGGTTTGAGACGGGCCCACGACCAGTTATTTCGATCATCTAATGCTCGAGGAGGTGCAGCATGGACCGATTCACGGGCGGTTGCCTGTGCGGCGATGTCCGATTGGTGGCGGCGGGGCGCCCGTACCGGGTGGGCCTCTGCCACTGTCTCGACTGCCGCAAGCACCACGGGGCGCTGTTTCACGCGTCCGCGATCTTCCCGCAGGATGCGGTGACGATCGAGGGCGAAACGCGCGACTACGCCGGGCGACACTTCTGCCCCCGTTGCGGCTCGTCCGTCTTCGCGCGCACCGCGGACGAGGTCGAAGTGAACCTAGGATCCCTGGATGCTCCGGATCGATTGATGCCGACCTACGAGAGTTGGACCGTCCGCCGCGAGTCCTGGTTGCCGCCGTTCCCGCTCGCGAGGCGGTACGAGCGCGATCGCAACGCCGCGGGCCGCTTCGAGGAATAGCTCGCGCGGCGGCCGGCCCCTACTCCGCCCGTTCCACTGCCGGCCGGCCCCGCGCCAGATCGCGCAGCAGCAGGGCCACCGCTCCGGCGCCGAGCGCCACGTCGAGGGCCGACAGCGCCGCGCTCCCCTGCCATAGGCTCGCGGCCGCGAAGGCGACCAGCGCGAGGTTCGTCACCGCCACCCGCGCCAGCACATCGCGCACGGCGAAGCCCCGCGCCACCGCCACCTGGTAGAAGTGGTGGCGGTGCGCCTCCCACACGCGGTCGCCGCGGCGCAGGCGCCACAGCAGCGTGATCCCGCTGTCCGCGATGGAGTAGAGCGGCAGCAGCATCGCGGCCGCGAGCCCGCCGTGCGCGGCGAGGTCGAAGAGGCAGAAGGCCAGGAGCAGGCCGATCGCGAGACTGCCGACGTCGCCCAGGAACAGCCGCGCCACCGGCCTGTTGAAGGGCGCGAAGCCGAGCGTGCCGCCGAGCAGCGACAGGGCCACGAGGCCCGCGGGCGGCGACAGGCAGCCGAAGAACCAGAACAGCGACAGGGCTGCCGTCACCGGCACGGTCTCGGCCACCGTCAGCCAGTCCATGCCGTCCATAAAGTTGGTGAGGTTGACGAACCACGCCCCGCCCACGACCAGCACGAGCCGCTCGACTGCCAGCGGCAGCCAGGGCAGCACCCGCGCCTCGTCCGGCAGGGCCGCGACCGCGAGGCCCATGGCGATGATCTGCAGGGCGAGCCGCGGCAGGGGCGGCAGGGGCCAGATGTCGTCGACGAAGCCGACGCCCGCCACCAGCACGGCCGCGCCCAGCACGGTCCACAGCCGCACGGCGTCCCCCGCCTCCAGCGCGAAGCCGGATCCCGGCCCGAAGCCCAGCGCCGTCGGGCCCTCGACGCCGAGCGCCGCGGCGCCGAACCAGGCCGCCGGGAGGACGGCGCCCAGCACCGCGATGCCGCCGCCCTGAGGGGTCGGCGCGGCATGGGCCGAGCGGGCGTTGGGGCGGGCCAGGGCGTAGCGCACCAGCAGCGGGTGGAGCAGACCTACGAGCAGGGTGGACCCGAAGGCCGTCACGCCCACGAACAGCACCCCGAAGCCGAACAGGATGGCGCCCGACGACGACAGGACCGGGCTCACCGGCGCGGCCCGCGGGGGAGGTCTGCGGCGCGCGGCGTTGACCGCGATCCGCGCGCGTCGTCTTGTTGCAGTTCATCCATCGAACTTATATCAGCCCCGTTTCCGCCGAGCCGAAGAGTTTCAGATGTCCGGACACCTGTCCACGCACCTCCGCCGCCTCGAATCCGAGGCGATCCATATCATGCGCGAGGTGGTGGCCGAGTTTCGTCGTCCCGTGATGCTGTATTCCGTCGGCAAGGACTCGACCGTCCTGCTGCACGTGGCGCAGAAGGCCTTCTATCCCGCCAAGCCTCCGTTTCCGCTGCTCCACGTCGACACGACCTGGAAGTTCCGCGAGATGATCGCCTTCCGCGACGCGGCCGCCCGGCGCGCCGGCATGGAGCTGATCGTCCACATCAACCAGGATGGGCTGCGCCGCGGCATCTCGCCGGTGGCGTCGGGCTCGTCCGTCCACACGCAGGTGATGAAGACCGAGGGGCTGCGCCAGGCGCTCGACGCGGGCGGCTTCGACGCCGCCTTCGGGGGCGCGCGCCGCGACGAGGAAAAGAGCCGCGCCAAGGAGCGCGTCTTCTCGCACCGCTCCGAGGCCCACGCCTGGGACCCGCGCAACCAGCGCCCGGAGCTCTGGCATCTCTACAACACCCGCATCCGGCAGGGCGAATCCATGCGGGTGTTCCCGCTGTCGAACTGGACCGAGCTCGACGTGTGGGACTACATCCGGGCCGAGGAGATCCCGGTCGTGCCGCTGTATTTCGCGGCCGAGCGCCCCGTGGTCGAGCGCGACGGCGCCCTCATCATGGTGGACGACGGACGGCTGCCGCTCAAACCCGGCGAGGTGCCGGCGATGCGCCGCGTGCGCTTCCGCACGCTCGGCTGCTACCCGCTGACCGGCGCCGTGCCGTCCGAGGCCGGAACGCTCGACGAGATCCTGGCCGAGATGCGCGGCTCGCACACCTCCGAGCGCCAGGGCCGGCTGATCGACTCGGACGAGGCGGGCTCCATGGAAAAGAAGAAGCGGGAAGGGTATTTCTGATGGCCGCCGACACCGCCGCCCTGCCCCTCGCGGCTCAGCTGCCGACCCTGCGCTTCCTCACCTGCGGCTCGGTCGACGACGGCAAGTCGACGCTGATCGGCCGGCTGCTCTACGAGCAGAACTCCATCTTCGACGACCAGCTCTCCGCCCTGGAACGCGATTCCAAGAAGCACGGCACGGTGGGCGACGACATCGACTTCGCGCTCCTGGTCGACGGCCTGGAAGCCGAGCGCGAACAGGGCATCACCATCGACGTCGCGTACCGGTACTGCGCCACCGCGCGGCGCTCCTTCGTGGTGGCGGACACGCCGGGCCACGAACAGTTCACCCGCAACATGGCGACCGGCGCCTCCAACGCCGACCTCGCCATCCTGCTGGTCGACGCCCGCAAGGGGCTCCTGCCCCAGACGCGCCGCCACGCCACCATCGTGTCGATGCTCGGCATCCGCGACGTGGTGCTGGCGGTCAACAAGATCGACCTCGTGGGCCACGACCAGCACGTGTTCTCGACGATCGTACGGGACTTCAAGGCCTTCGCGGAGCGGCTGAACTTCCGCTCGGTCACGCCGATCCCGGTGTCGGCCCGCTACGGCGACAACCTGTCCGAACCCTCGGCCGCCATGCCCTGGTATCGCGGCCCGACGCTGGTGGGATTTCTGGAAACGGTCGACGTGGGGCGGGACCGCACGGCCGGCCCGTTCCGCATGCCGGTGCAGTGGGTCAACCGGCCCGACCTCGACTTCCGCGGCTATGCCGGGACGGTGGCGGCCGGCCGGGTCGCGCCGGGCGACGAGGTGGCGGTGTCGGGCTCGGGCCGCACGACGCGGGTCGAGCGCGTCATCGGCCCGGGCGGGGACGTCGAGAGCGCCGAGGCGGGCGACGCCGTGACCCTGACGCTGGCGGACGAGATCGACATCGCCCGGGGCGACCTCCTGGCCGACGCCAAGGCGCGCCCGCCGGTGGCCGACCAGTTCGCCGGCCACGTCATCTGGATGAGCGAGGAGCGGCTGCTGCCGGGCCGGTCGTACCTGATGAAGATCGCCGCGAAGCTCGTGCCCGTCACCGTGACGGACCTGAAGCACCGCGTCGACGTCGAGGCGCTCGAACACCACGCCGCCAAGACGCTGGGGCTGAACGAGATCGGCTTCTGCAACTTCGCCTGCTCGGCGCCCATCGCCTTCGACCCCTACCGCGAGAACCGCGACACGGGCGCCTTCATCCTGATCGACCGGGCCACCAACGCCACGGCGGGCGCGGGCCTCGTCGACTTCGCGCTGCGCCGCGCCACCAACATCCACTACCAGGACCTCGCCGTCACCAAGCAGGCGCGCGCGGCCCTGAAGCACCAGAAGCCCGCCATCCTGTGGTTCACGGGCCTGTCGGGGGCCGGCAAGTCGACGGTGGCCAACATCGTCGAGTCCAGGCTCCACGCCCGCGGCGTCCACACCGTGATGCTCGACGGCGACAACCTGCGTCACGGGCTCAACAAGGACCTCGGCTTCACGGACGCCGACCGGGTGGAGAACATCCGCCGCGTCGGCGAGGTGGCGAAGCTGATGGTCGAGGCCGGCACGGTGGCGCTGTGCTCCTTCATCTCGCCCTTCGCGGCCGAGCGGCGCACGGTGCGCGAGCTCGTCGAGCCCGGCGAGTTCGTGGAAGTCTTTGTGGACGCGCCGATCGAGAGCTGCATCGCGCGCGACCCGAAGGGCCTCTACAAGCGGGCGCTGGCGGGCGAGATCCGCAACTTCACCGGCATCGACCAGGCCTACGAGCGGCCCGAGCATGCCGAGATCGTGCTGGACGCCGGCGTCACGCCGCCCGAGACCCTCGCCGACCAGGTGATCGCGGCGCTCGAGGACCGCGGCATCATCCAAAGGTTCTGAGCGGGCGCGGGGGCGCCGATACTTTTCGGGCAGTCCGCGCCCTCGATGGCCCTCCACAGGGGCCGCCCTGGTTCCGCAGATCCCATTTGACAGACAAGCGATCGATCACGCTAATGCGCGCACCCGAGCGGCGAAAACGCGGCCGGGTCAAAGAATCAGGCCGCGTCGCAACCCGCATCGCGCGGGCCGCCGGGGCCCTTCGAAGGGAGTGGAATGTGATCAACAGACGGACGTTTGCCGCCTTGGCGCTCGGCGCGATGGCCCTGTCCTCGACGGCGTTGACACCGGCCTACGCCGCCAAGGGCGACCTCGTCGGGGTGGCCATGCCGACCAAGTCCTCGGCCCGCTGGATCGACGACGGCAACAACATGGTCAAGCAGCTCGAAGCCAAGGGCTACAAGACCGATCTGCAATATGCCGACGACGACATCCCGAACCAGCTCGCCCAGATCGAGAACATGGTCACCAAGGGCGTCAAGGTCCTGGTGATCGCCGCCATCGACGGCACCACGCTGACCGACGTGCTGCAGAAGGCGCATGACGCGGGCGTGAAGATCATCGCCTACGACCGCCTCATCCGCAATTCACCCAACGTCGACTATTACGCGACCTTCGACAACTTCAAGGTCGGCGTGCTCCAGGGCACCAGCATCGCTGACGCCCTGGGTCTGAAGGACGGCAAGGGTCCGTTCAACATCGAGCTGTTCGGCGGCTCGCCCGACGACAACAACGCCTACTTCTTCTACGACGGCGCCATGTCGGTGCTCGGCCCCTACATCGATTCCAAGAAGCTTGTCGTGCAGAGCGGCCAGACCGGCATGACCAAGGTGTCGACCCTGCGCTGGGATCCGGCCGTGGCCCAGGCCCGCATGGATAACCTCCTGTCGGCCTACTACACCGGCAAGAAGGTGGATGCCGTGCTGTCGCCCTACGACGGCCTGTCGATCGGCATCCTGTCCTCCGTGAAGGGCGTGGGCTACGGCTCGGGCGATATGGCTTATCCGGCCGTCTCGGGCCAGGACTGCGAAGTCCAGTCCATCAAGTCGATCATCTCGGGCGAGCAGTATTCCTCGATCTACAAGGACACCCGCGAGCTCGCCAAGGTCGTGGTCAGCATGGTGGACGCGC
>CAXTFP010000206.1:0-6198 GCA_964243135.1 uncultured Lichenihabitans sp. | reverse complement strand
GCCTCCGACCGTGCCAGCGACGCGGAAGCTGCGCGCGTGGCCGCCACCGAGAAGGGGGCCGACGCCGCGGCGGGGCTCGACGAGGCCCCGGCCGCGGCCGACGTGTCGGACATCCTGTTCGACCTCACGCGGCGCGAGACCCGCACCTACGCGCACCAATTCCAGCGCACCCTGACGGGTTACTGGTCCAGGATCGCCCGGCTGAACCGCAACCCCGAGCGCTCGGCCGGCTTCAAGGTGCTCCAGGCGCCCGACGTGCCCTCGGTGCTGCTCGAACTGGGCTACCTGTCGAGCGGGGAAGACGCCCGCGCATTGCAGTCGCCGGAGTGGCGCGCCAGGACCGTGGAGGGCGTCGCCTCCGCGGTCGACCGCTTCTTCGCGCCCCGCACGGCCCCGTCGCCCGCCCCCGATCCAGCCTCCACTGTCTCCATCCCCGCGCCCGGCCCCGCCGCGATGCGGTGACAACCCGGGATCGGCTGTGGCTCGGGCGACACAGGTGTGAAAGAACCCTGAATCCCGCGTCGCTCTCCCGGGAGGTGAGCCGCCGGGTCGCATTGCCACCACAAAACAGCCGCAGCGTCCCCGCATCGGATCGACTAGTCATGCGGCCCGTGGCGACGGCCGAGCCCCGACCGCCGCACCAGTCCAGAGCTCTGCTCGCGAGGCGTTCTTCCGATGCGGCATGTCGCCAGGTTCTTCGGTTTTCTGTTCGCCACGGGAGCGCTGGTCTTCGTCGTCCTGGCCTGCGTGGCGGCCGCCACGGTGTGGAAGTTCGAGAAGGATCTTCCGGACTACACCCAGCTCCAGAACTACGAGCCGCCGGTGATGACGCGCGTCCAGGCGGGCGACGGCAGCCTGCTGGCCGAGTACGCGCGCGAGCGGCGGCTCTACCTGCCTTCCACGGCCATCCCGCCGCTGGTCAAGCAGGCCTTTCTGTCGGCCGAGGACAAGAACTTCTACACCCACAACGGCCTCGATCCGGAGGGCATCCTGCGCGCGCTGAGCGTCCTCGTGCAGGGCAGCAAGCGCGCCCAGGGCGCCTCCACCATCACCCAGCAGGTGGCCAAGAACTTCCTGCTCACCAACGAGCGGAGCTTCACCCGCAAGATTCGCGAGGCGCTCCTGGCGCTGCGCATCGAGCAGGCCTACCCCAAAGAGAAGATCCTCGAACTCTACTTGAACGAGATCTACCTCGGGCTCGGTAACTACGGCGTCGCGGCCGCGGCGCTGAACTATTTCGACCGCTCCGTGAACGAGCTGTCGGTAGCCGAGGTGGCTTATCTGGCGGCGCTGCCCAAGGGCCCGAACAACTACCAGCCCTTCCTCAAGCACGACGCCGCCGTCACCCGCCGCAACTGGGTCATCGACCGCATGGTCGAGAACGGCTACGTGCCTCGCCCCGACGGCGAGAAGGCCAAGCAGGAGCCGCTCAGCGTCAACCCGCGCGTGCTAACCCCGGAAAGCTACGCTGCCGGCTACTTCGCCGAGGAGGTGCGCCGCGAGCTGTCCGACCGCTACGGCGAGAAGAAACTCTACGAGGGCGGCCTGTCGGTCCGCACCACGCTCGACCCCAAGATGCAGGTGATGGCCCGCAAGGCGCTGGTCGACGGGCTGGTGCGCTACGACGAGGCGCACGGCTTCCGCGGCGCCGTCCGCCACGTCGACCTCGGCGGCGACTGGGGCCCCCCGCTCGCCGCCATCCCGGCCTTTGGCGACGTGCAGCCCTGGCGGCTCGCCGTGCTGCTTGCCGGCACCGCCGCCGCGGTCCGCATCGGGCCCCAGGCCGGCCCCGACAAGGCCGGCGAGGTGGTGACGGACCGCGACACCGGCACGCTGAACCTCGACGGCATCAAGTGGACCGGCAAGCGCTCGCTGCGCTCCATCCTGTCGCCGGGCGACGTCGTCTACGTGGCGCCGATCGACGGCAAACCCGGCCAGTACCGGCTCCAGCAGGTGCCGGAGATTTCCGGCGCCATCGTGGCCATGGACCCCTACACGGGCCGCGTCTTCGCCATGGTGGGGGGCTTCTCCTTCGACCAGTCGGAGTTCAACCGCGCCACTCAGGCGCAGCGCCAGCCGGGGTCGTCCTTCAAGCCCTTCGTCTACGCCACCGCGCTCGACAATGGCTACACGCCGTCCTCCTCCGTGCTCGACGCCGCCATCGAGCTGCCCGGCGGCCCGGGCCAGGAGCCGTGGCGCCCGCAGAACGACGACGACAACGGCTCGGGCCCCCACACGCTGCGCTACGGGGTGGAGCATTCGCGCAACCTGATGACCGTGCGGCTCGCCAAGGACATCGGCATGCCGCTGATCGTCGAATATGCCAAGCGCTTCGGCATCTACGACGAGCTGCCGCCCTACCTCCCCATGTCGCTCGGCGCCGGCGAGACGACCGTGCTGCGCATGGTGACGGCCTATTCGATGCTGGCCAACGGCGGCAAGCGAATCAAGCCGACCCTCGTCGACCGCATCCAGGACCGCTGGGGCAACACGATCTACCGCCACGACGAGCGCACCTGCGAGAGCTGCGACGCCCCGAGCTGGGCCGACCAGGCCGAGCCGAAGCTGGTGGACAAGCGCGAGCAGGTCATCGACCCGATGACCGCCTATCAGGTCACGTCCATCCTCCAGGGCGTCATCACGCGCGGCACGGGCAGCGCCATCAAGGTGCTGAACCGCAACCTCGCCGGCAAGACCGGCACCACCAATGACGCCAAGGACGTGTGGTTCGTCGGCTATTCGTCCGACCTGACCGTCGGGCTCTACCTCGGGTACGACCAGCCCCGCTCGCTCGGCGCCACGGCCTACGCGGCCGAATATGCCGCGCCGGTGTTCCGCGACTTCATGGGAGCGGCGCTGAAGGACAAGCCCGACGTGCCGTTCCGCGCGCCGCTCAACATCAAGCTGATCCAGGTCGACTACCGGTCCGGGATGCGGTCGAGCGGCAAGGACGCGATCATCGAGGCTTTCAAGCCCGGCACGGCGCCGCCCGACAGCTACGCGGTGATCGACGGCGGAGGCGGCGGAGGCGGTGGTGGACGCGCGCCGCGCGGCGACGCCCCGGCCGATGCCGACCGCGTCGTCGGCGCCGGGACCGGCGGCCTCTACTGACCTCGTCGGAGGGGTCCGGCGACGCGGCGTGACGCTTGCCGCGTCAGCCCGCGTGCTCGCCGCCCAGCGCCCGGCGCAGCCGCCCCTCGTCGAAGTCAAACTCCTCTTCAAGCGACTGCAGCAACTCGCCGTCGATGGTGCCGGCCCGGTCGAGCACGGCGCGGCGGGCCGCGTGGGCGGCGCTGAGCTCGAGCTGGAGGCGCGCCTCGCGCCGCTTCGCCGCGAGGCCGTGGCCGGCGATCATAGCCTCGGCGTTGTCCCGGTTGCGGCGGTACTGGCGCAGCATGTCGGCGTCGGGCAGGCCCAGCACGCGGCCGTTGTAGAGCCGGTTCTCGATCGTCTCCAGGGCCGCCACGGCGGCGTCGTGCCGGATGCGGTCTTCGGGACTCACGCCCTCGTCGGGCGCCGCCTCCACGACGCCGAGGCGCCGGATGAGCCAGCCCAGCGTCGTACCCTGCAGCACCAGCGTCACCAGGATGGCGCAGAACGCGAGAAAGACGATGAGGTCGCGGCCGGGGAACTCCACCGGCGGCGCCAGGGCTGGCGCCAGGCGCACCACGCCGCGCACGCCCGGCCAGGAGATCACCGCGAGGTGGGAGGAGGGCAGGGTGGCGCTGCGGAAGCCGAGGAGGCGCGGCACGCCGGATGTGCCGTAGACCCACAGGAAGCGGCTGGCGATCAGCGCGCCGGAGGTCGCCAGCGCGAGCCCGGCGAGGTCGGCGACGCCGAAGGCGCCGAGGCGGCCCGCCACGTCCCGCAACTGCAGGCCGATCAGTATAAAGACGAGGCTCGTCAGCACGAATTCGATGAAGTCCCACACGGCCGTCGAGGCCACGCGCGTGCGCGCCGACATGGCCTCGTGCTGCCGCACCCCGATGACGAGCCCGCAGGCCACGGCCGCCAGCACGCCGGACAAGCCGAAGGCTTCGGCCGCGAAGTAGCCCGCGAACCCCGCCAGCACGCCAGCCGCGATCTCCAGCAGCGTGTCGTCGAGCGCCACGGTCGCCATGATGGCGAGCCGGCCCACGGCGTAGCCGATCACGGTGCCGCCGATCGACGACAGCACGAACGAGGAGCCCGCGTCACCGAAGGACACCGAGCCCGCCGCCGTCGCCGCGATGGCGGCGCGGTACAGGATCAGCGAGGACGCGTCGTTGAGCAGGCTCTCGCCTTCCAGGATGGTGACGAGGCGGCGCGGGATGCGGGTGGTCTTCAGCACTGCGCTGGCCGCGACCGCGTCGGGCGGCGCCACGATGGCGCCGAGCGCCACGCAGGCCGTCCAGGGCAGGTCGGGGGCGAGCCATCTGGCGGCGGCCGCCACCGCCGCGGCCGTGAACACCACCGCGCCCAAGGCCAGCAGCAGGATCGGCCGGAGCGCCGAGCGGAAGGCCGCCCAGTCCGTGCGGTAGGCGCTGACCTGCAGCAGCGGCGGCAGGAAGAATGCGAGCGCGATGTGGGGATCGAGTTCGACGTGGGGTGCGTTGGGCACGAAGGCCAGCGCCATGCCGCCGAGCACCAGGGCCACGGCCGAGGGCACGCGGGCGTGCCGGGCCGCATAGGCCAGGGCCACGCTGGCGGCCAGGAGACCGATGAGCACCTCGACGAAGTCCATGCCGCCATCCTATCACGGGCCCGAGGGATCCCGCGCTCACCCGCTCCAATGCGAAGTCATGGCCTGATGCGCGGACGAACACGAGACATTTCCCTGATCCTGACCCGCGGCCTTCCGGCGTGAGCGAGGGTCAGACCGCGATCCTCCTCGTCTGCGGGGGCACCCTGGCGCTCCTCGCCTGGGGCCGCTGGCGGTTCGACGTCGTGGCGATCCTGTCGCTCGTCGCCGCGGTGCTGTGCGGCGCCGTGCCGGCCGACGAGGCCTTCGTGGGCTTCGCCGACCCGGCGGTGGCGGCGGTGGCGGCCGTGTTGGTGATCAGCGCGGCGATCCGCAACTCCGGCCTGCTCGATGCGCCTGTCCGGTGGTCCGCCCTGTTGCCCCGACTCACCGGGCTCGAGATCGGCGTCCTGGGCACCACCGTGGCGGCGCTGTCGGCCGTGATGAACAACCACGACGCCTATCAGTCGCTGCTCCCCGCCGCCCGAGCCACGGTGCGCCGCAGCCGGCGTTCGCCGGCGCCGCTCGTCGCGGCCTTGGGCGCGGCCTCGCTGCTCGGCGGCCTCGTCACCGCCGTAGGCACGCCGCCGAACCTGCTCGTCTCCAGCGTGCGTCGGCAGTTCGGCGGCACGAGCTTCGGCGTCTTCGACTTCGCGCCCGTGGGCGCCGTGCTGGCGGCCGCGGGGGTGATATTCCTCGCGGTCGGCTGGCGCCTGCTGCCCCGCGAGCAGCGGGGGGACCGCGACGAGGAATCTTCGCTCGCCGGCGAAAGCTACACCAGCGAGGTCGCGGTGCCCGCGGGCTCGCCCCTGATCGGCCAGACCGTGGAGGGGCTGCGGGCCCGCGCCGACCGCGACATCGCCGTGTCGGCCATCATCCGCGAGGATTACCGCCGCTTCGTGCCGCGCCCCGGCTCGGAGATCGCGGCCGGCGACGTGCTGGTGCTCAACTGCGAGCCCGACGCTCTCCAGCGCCTCATGGAGCGGGCAGGCTCGCTGATCGTCGGCGGCGGCGGCACGGTCGGCCTCGACCCCGAGCGCATCGGCGTGGTCGAGGCCGTGGTTTCCCCCGGCTCCAAGCTCATTGGGGCGTCCACCGGCGAGATCGGCCTCGACGAGCGCTACCGCGTCAGCCTCCTGGCTATCGGCCGGCGCGGCGGGCACCTCGCGGCGCGGCTGCGGCGCACCAAGTTGCGGGCCGGCGACGTGCTGGTGCTCCAGGGCGAGCTCGACGGGATGGCGCCGACGCTCACGGCGCTGGGCTGCCTCACCCTGGCGGAACGGCGGCTGCGGCTCGGGCGGCGTCGTCAGATCGCCCTGCCGGCCCTCGTGCTGCTGGCCGCCCTGGCGCTCGCCGCCGCGGGCACACTGCCGCTCTCCATGGCTCTGCTCTGCGCCGTCAGCGCGATGGTGATGCTGCGCATCGTCACCATGGCGGAGGTTTACGGCAGCGTCGCCTGGCCCGTGGTGGTGCTGTTC